>JBCDBC010000081.1:0-10223 GCA_039184535.1 Bacteroidota bacterium
CTGTTTGGAGCCGGTAATATCTTTGATCCCGACCGCTACTTTATTGTGTGTGCTAATATGTTGGGCTCCTGTTATGGGTCTACTGACGCTCTTCACATCAATCCAGCTACTCAAACACCCTGGTATCACAGTTTTCCTGTCCTGACCAACAGAGATATGGTGGCAGCCTTTGATGAACTAAGGCAATACTTGGGAATTACCTCCATCTTCCTGATTACAGGAGGCTCCATGGGCGGACAGCATGTACTGGAATGGGCCATCTCCTCCCCTCACCTATTCAGGAACATTGTGCCTATGGCTACCAATGCCTGGCATTCTCCCTGGGGAATCGCCTTCAATGAGTCTCAGCGTATGGCCATAGAAAGTGATCCCACATGGAAAGAAAATAAAGCTGATGCAGGATTAACCGGGATGAAGGCTGCCAGAGCGGCTGCTATGATTTCTTATCGGTCTTACGACACATATGCCCAAACGCAGACGGAAGATGATCTTGAAAAGACAGACAACTATAAAGCTTCTTCCTACCAACAGTACCAGGGGCTAAAACTCAGCAAACGCTTCCACACTTTTGCCTACTGGACTTTATCCAAGGCTATGGACTCTCAACAGCTTGGCAGAGGAAGGGGAAGTACAGAAGCTGCTCTTGGAAAAATTCAAGCCAATACCCTGGTCATTGGAATTACAAGTGATATTCTCTTTCCATTAAGAGAACAGGAATATCTTGCAAAACATATCCATGGAGCAAGGCTTCAAGTAGTGGATTCAGTGTATGGACATGACGGCTTCCTAATTGAGTTTGATCAGATACGAGAAAGTATCACCTCATTCCTGAAAGATATCCCTATAATGGGTTAAGACTTGTTTCCATTCAGGTAGCTGTCCCAGGGAAGCTGAAAGAGGGGTATTCTTGACTAAGGCAGGGGAAAATTCTCTCGGACAGGGATATTCAAGAGAAGTGATGGCCTTCACGATCGTATCTCTTTCCAGTCTTTCTGTCATTTCTCCTGTAGTAAATACCCTTAACACCCTTTCTTCTCTGACCTCCAACACCTTCTTTCTATTTTCATCTACTGCTTCACAGTACACATAGCTATTGTGAAAAGAATGCAATTCCTTCACTTCCTGCAGCGGTGAGAATGATTCTACTGAAGCATTATTCGAGTCTATCAGGTACACAAGGGTTACTCCCAGAATGAGAATGGCCAGTGTCCTGCTAACAGCCTGGAGTAAGCTGATCGATTTGGTGGATACATACTGCATAGGTTTGGTCTTCTGTTAGTTACTTTTGTCTATCAAAAATGCGGTGGGATACGCTCTCCGCATCTGTCTGTCTACATCACTTATGCTGACTATCCCATCCTGGTTATCATCCATCTGTCTGAATAGGGTGTAGTTTTTGGTCCATTCTGAACTTATGGCATAACAATAGTCCTGCCCCATCCCCTTAGGATGAATGATTGCGAGGTAACAATCCGTTAGGCTGCTGATCTTACCATACTTTTCCTGTACCATGCTGAGGTACTCATGAATAAGGTCCAGCTGGTAATGCGCAGGCATCTTCTGGATGTCCTTCATGTAAAGCTTAGTTCCCAGTCGCCTGTTAAGCTTCTTGACCGATGGCACACTGAGTTGGATCAAGCCTACATTTCCTTTGGTTCTCACATCTCTGCTGGCCGGATTAAAACCGGATTCTGCACACATTACTGCCATTAGCCACTCAGGCGCTATGTCCAGGCTTCGGGATACCTGCATCACCTTCTGCTCAAATGAGATGGCATCCTGAACGTATACAGAAGCCCGTTCCATTAAATACAATGGCTTAGCTTCAATGCTGGAAACAGACCGAATGCTGGTATTAAAAGGCCCTTCCTTTTCTTGATTTGTCCATTCGTAGGTCAAAAAGTTGCTCGAGAATATCAGAACGAACACCCATCCCATGGTCTTGAAGCGCAATACGGGCTTCCGATTGGATGGAACCAATTTTCCTTCAGGCTGGGCCCACTTGCTTTTTCTGGGACCAAAGAAGTTCATACTACAGATTAAATTAGAAGTCCAACTAGGTTTATTAGCAAATATACTAATAATATTAGTTTATGCGGAATTATTGTTATAATTATTAGTATTTATGCGTAAAATGTTAGCTAAGTGAGAACTCCCTTGCTGAGAACCCTTCTAAGGAGGCTTTTCCAACAGCATGGATGTTTGTTAGGAAATTGAATTTTCTCTACATTGGAGTATGTGATTCTTCGAAATCTCCCTTGCTTAACCTTCTCAATCACATATAGTATGCTTCGCCTGTTGTCATTATCCGCTTCCTTTTTTTTGCTTCTACTTTTCACGGCTTGCCAGCAAACAGCCACCGAAAATACTTCCTCTCTAAGAGGGGCACTTGATTTGTTTGAAGGTACAGACACCCTTAGCATTTCAGGTTCTCTTCCTCAGCAAGAAACCATTTTTGATTACAGTGGAATTATCGATAGAGATACTCTCAAGGCCATCCTCACCTATAGTTCTACCAGCTACTTTATTTACAAAGGCCAGCCCATGGGCTATGAGTATGAGCTGATTCATAGACTTGCGGAAGACTTGGGGGTACATTTGGAACCTGTCCTGGCCAAGGACATGGACGAGATGTTTAATATGCTCTTAAGAGGCGAAGGGGACATCATCGCACATGGTCTGACCATCACCAATTCTCGCAAGAAAATCGTAGATTTTACCCTTCCCCACAATCAGACTCAGCAGGTACTGGTACAGAAAAAGCCTGACAATTGGCGGAAGATGAAACTGCATGAGATTGAGAATATGATGATCCGATCTCCTTTGGATCTGATTCATCAAACCGTTTCTGTAAGAGGAGGATCCGCCTACTATGATAGGCTCATTAACCTCATGGATGAAATAGGGGGAGAGATCAACATAGAACTGGTTCCCGGCTACCATACCACTGACGAACTCATAGGTATGGTAGCAGATGGAGAACTTGAGCTGACAGTGGCAGACCAAAACATCGCCCTCATCAATCAGACCTATTACGACCTCATAGACATAGAGACTTCCATGAGCCTAATTCAGCAACTGGCCTGGGCCGTAAGGAAGAGTTCTCCAGACTTGAGAAGAGTGATCAATGAGTGGATCGCCCAGTCGCAGCAATCTGTGGACTACCATGTGATTTACAACAAATACTTTAAGAATAAGCGGGAGTTCCGTTCTCGCATGGCCAGCGAGTACTTTACCCTCACCGGAGGCCAACTCTCTCCCTTTGATGAACAAATCATCATGCATGCGGAAGAGCTGGGGTGGGACTGGCGGCTATTGGCTTCCCTCATCTACCAGGAGTCCCGCTTTGAAGTGGAAAGTGAATCATGGGTAGGTGCTTCAGGCCTTATGCAAGTTATGCCTGCTACAGCCAGAGGACTTGGTTATACCCGATTGGACATCCCGGAAGAAAACCTCAAGGCAGGAACTGCCTACCTTAAGCAACTTCAAGGCATATGGGAACATATTCCTGACTCCACAGAAAGAATCAAATTCATCCTGGCTTCCTATAATGCAGGCCCCGGCCATGTACAAGACGCCCAACGACTAGCAGAAAAGCTAGGCAAAGATCCCCTCATTTGGGATGGTAATACAGCAGACTGTATCCTCCTCAAATCCAAACCAGACTACTTCAACGATCCCGTAGTCAAATACGGCTATTGTCGTGGCAATGAGCCTTACCACTATGTGCAGGACATTCTCAAGCGCTATGTGGAGTATGAACAGCTGGTGATATGAGGAACATATTCACCAAAAAAGGCCGGCAGGGCCGACCTTTTTTTTCTTTTCTCATAAGGTAATCGTCTAGCGAAGTATCCCTCTTGCAATCACCAGCTTCTGGATCTCGGAAGTACCTTCTCCTATGGTGCAAAGCTTGGCATCACGATAATACTTCTCCACAGGGTAGTCCTTAAGGTATCCGTACCCCCCATGAATCTGTACTGCATCATTGGCTACTTTTACAGCTACTTCTGAGGCGTAAAGTTTGGCCATGGCAGAAGCGTTTGAAACGGGTTGTTTTTTATTGATTTTATCGGCGGCCCTGAAGGTAAGGAGTTCTGCAGCCTGTATTTCCATATGCATGTCTACCAGTTTGAAGGAGACCGCCTGGAAGTTATAGATCTTCTGGTCAAATTGTTCTCTCTCCTGGGCGTACTGAAAGGCCGCTTCGTAAGCACCGTATGCTATCCCAAGAGATAGGGCTGCAATGGAGATCCTTCCTCCATCCAGAACCCCTAGCGCCTGCTTGAATCCGTATCCCTCTTCTCCTATCATCTGCGACTTATGAATTCTGCAATCCTCAAAAATCAATTCTGTGGTTTCAGAGGCACGCATGCCTAGCTTGTTTTCTTTCTTTCCGTGGGTAAAACCCGGCGTTCCTTTCTCTATGATGAAGGCGGTAGCATTATTTCTACTTCTGGCTTCTCCCGTACGTGCAATGACTACCGCCACATTCCCACTCTTTCCATGTGTAATGAAGTTCTTGGCACCATTTAGCACATAGTATTCTCCGTCTTTTACAGCAGTAGTGGCCATGTTACCCGCATCAGAACCGGTATTAGCTTCTGTAAGTCCCCAGGCTCCTATCCATTCACCTGTAGCCAGTTTGGGAAGGTATTGCTGCTTTTGTTCTTCTGACCCATATTTTAGAATGTGTCCTGTACAAAGTGAGTTGTGTGCTGCCATGGATAAACCTATGCCACCACAGATTTTGCCTAATTCCGTAATGGCTGTAACATATTCCAGGTACCCAAAACCGGAACCGCCATACTCCTCAGGAACCAATACTCCCAAGAGACCCATCTCTCCCAGCTCTTTAAATATCTCTATTGGAAACTCCTGGGATTCATCGTACTCCATGACCACCTCCCTCAATCTTTCTTCCCCATACCTGCGAATCATATCGCGGATCATCAACTGGTCTTCATTCAAGTCAAAACTTAGGCCTGCTTGGGCTACTACAGTAGGATTCATACGGTTCTTAGTCTTATTCTCTTATTGATTTTACTTTTCTAACGTATAAAAACTAATGAAAGTTAGCTTCTGGATCAAGATAATTTATGTATTTGGAAGACTTGAAAAATAAACCATTAGCAGGACAACTAATCGCATCAAATCAGGCCTTTTGTTAGAAAATTCTCAGCAGATATCTAGGGAAATTTATCAAGTATTAGCCCATGGCAAGGGCCTCATCTTCCTCTGCAGGGTCTTCCTCCTCTCTTTTCTCCATTTCGGGCAGGCCGAACAATTCCAGGGATAGTTTTCCGGGAGTATCCATATACAGGTTGATGGGAATCCCAATGTGTGCAGGAAGGTCCTTTTTCCAACATCTCCCTTGCCACCATCCTTCTTCTAACTGGACCTTGTCAGCCAGGGTCAGGTAGGTTAAGCCTTGCTCATCTCTTCCATACACATCTGTTAATACTTTCAGAAAGTGCTTGAGGTCTTCATTCAGTAAGGCGGAGGAAAAGCTACTGTAAAAGACTATGTTCATACTCCCTCCCGGGAATACCATGGCTTTAATCTTATCGAAGATACCCCCTAAGTGCTTTTCTAAGTGACCTTCATACACCTTGGGCGCATGCTCATCCGCGAATGAATCCAGGTGTGTGGCTGTCAGCTTCTCTTCCGAGATATCAGGCAACTCCCAGGACAATAAGCCAAACAGGGCTTCAGCACTGATTACGACCTCTCTATCAGGCCTGGGATGTGTATAGGAGAACGGGATATAGGGATCTCTTCTTTGCGCGGGTTTATCTTCTATAAATCTCAAAGGATCTGCCGGGTCTTTGTAATAAACTTTCCAGTTCCCTTTGGCTTCCAGTTCGTCTGAGGGGATAAATATTTTTACCGGATGGGCCGGAAGAAAAGGCAAAAAGAGGTGATGTAGGTCAGATAGATTGGCATCCTTCAGATACAAGCATTCCAGCTTGGTACAAGCTTTTAGGAATCGCATATCCACTGACCTGAACTTGTTAAGGAATAGGTGTGTGAGTTGTTGGAGATCAGTAGCCTCTACTTCCCACAGTGGCTTTTTCTCATCTGAATAAGGACCTATATACATTCCCCACTCTTTCTCTTCCTCATGAAAACCTGTTTGAGTGGCATGCCACACTCTTTCCAGCCAGAACTTCCGCAATTCCGGTAATCTGACAGAGCCCAGGCTTAGGTCAGGGACTTTCTCCTGATAGACACCCTTAGCCAGCAGGTAAGCCAATATGTTTTTATGAGAAAAAATGATGTGGCCATCGGGGTCATGGGTGAGGACTTCCTGGCTCATTTTTCTCGGAGTTATTCCATGCTTCTGCAGCAAGGCATAAAACTGTGCTTCAGGAATAAAGAAGCCTCCTCGCCTTTCCACTTGAGTAAACATATCATGGGCCAGATTGATCAGCAGTTCCTGCATGCCTTCCTGCTCCCTCACCTTCTCAGAAGGCAATCCTATGCTATTATGGCTTACCCATCTATCAATAATCCTGCCCCAAGCCTGATTCTCCGCTCTTAAAGCGCCCTCTTCTTCTACCAACAGATTGAGGTAGCGCCAAAGGATAGGCTTTTCAAACAGTTCTGCTGCCTGAGACAGAATCCCTTTCAACCGTAGTTGTCCTTTAGAAGAGAGTGACCTATTGGCTTGCTTATACAGCTTGAGTTGCTGTTTCTGAGAAAATGGCAGAAGAAATAGAGTGAGAAATAGCTCGGAGCTATCCAGTCCTTCCAAACGTACATACTCTTCCTGATCAGAAAAATTGATAAACTGACTGAGGTACCATTGATTACAGCTAATAATGATCTTGGCAAAAGAAGAGGTGGCGGTCAGAATCTCATCTATCCTTTTTCTGAAATCAGTCATACTTCTTCCATCTTCATCCAGTCCATCCAATATCAGGATAGTCTCCTCAGGCTTATCATATTCCCTCAGCTTGGATAACAAGGCAGCTTCACGACAGGAGTGAAATACAATTTTATAAGGCTTATTCCATTTTAGGTGGTATTTGGTCAGCAGATGAACCAGGAAATGGGTTTTTCCTGCACCACCTTCTCCTAAGACCATAAAGGCTCTGTATGCGAAGTAATCTGGCTTAAGTCCTTCTCTTAAGAAAAAGCGTAGGATGGGTTCCACGGCTTCTTCCCCGTTCACGGTCAAACTGTAGGACAAGGAATGATAGTCATCCAGATAAGTAGCAGCCTGTAAAGGAGAGAAAGCTGTACTCAGAAGTTTTTTTACAGATCTATATCTATTCCACCAGATGGCATAACGCAATCCAGCAAACAAAACGGCCAAAATAACAACAGCAAGTATAAGTGTTAAAGTTGGCGAAAGTTGCGGCATGAACAGTTATTAAGAGTTACCCATAAACAGGTGGTACAAAAAGATGCCCCCTGCTACTCCCACATTCAGGGATTCTCCCTTTCCACTTCCATCTATAGTTAGTTTACGATCTGGAAGAGAATTTCTTGTTTTCGGACTGACTCCATTGGCTTCATTCCCCAGAAGAATCCATTCTCCCTTCTTAAAAGTATGATTTTTTACATAAAGCCCTTCCATATCTGCCAACCAAATCCGACTTTTGTATGACTGAATAAAACTGTCCCAATCATCTACATATGAGAACTCTGCTCGAAAAAATGCACCCATGGAACTTCTCAATACTTTGGGGTTATATACATCCACCGTATCTGGAGAGCAATATATCCTGTGGACCCCGAACCAGTCGGCCGTTCTGAGTAAGGTACCCAGGTTTCCGGGATCATTGACTTTCTCCAACAGGAGAGCTGAGGTGTGCTCGTAGATGGGCCAGTCCCGTGGCTTTGGCATCTTAGCCACTCCCAAAATCCCCTCGCTACTTACCTGGGTAGATAGTTTCTTGAAATCTCTCTCACCCAAACTGAAAGCAGGAACGGAGGATAATTCTCCCAATACTGATAGGAAAGCTTCTCCCCTGGCATCATTTATGATCACACATTCTAGAGGCCAAGCTGATCTGGCAGCTTCCACCAACAGTTTTTTCCCTTCAACCAAAAACAAAGCATGTTCATATCTATACTTTTTCTGATGAAGTGAAGCAAATAGTTTTAGTTTTGCTTTTGAGAGGGATTCCATGCCGGCAATAATAAGAAAATATAGCTTTTGTCTCTGGATTCTGGCACTACTGTTATGCCTGAGTAGTTGTCAGACTACCCGATTTTTAGGGCCAGACGAGTACCTCTTAAAGACCAACCCCGTAGTTACCTCCAGCAAAAAGATTCCCAGAGAACAGTTACAACAAGCTATCAAGACGGAAACTAACCGAAGGATGCTGTGGCCAAAGACCTACCTCCACATGTATAACACAGGTAAAGGGATGGCTACAGATAGTACCCTATTTAAGCGAATTATCAGGAAGATCCCTGCTACCAGAACAGCTTATGATAAGACTGCCAATTGGCTTCAAAGCGGCATAGGTGAACCCCCGGTTATTGTGGATACCACCCAGCTCAACGAAGATGTAGCTAACCTGAGAAATATCTGTTTTTCCAATGGCTATTTCTATCCCAATATCAGCTACTCCATAGACACCATAGACAACTGGTTCCACAAACAGAAAGCAAAGGTCACCTTTCAAGTAGAGGAGCAGCAAGCTTATGTCATCGAACAAACGGAATATGCCTGGGACACTACCGCCAGTCCTGATGTGCTGGCAGATTTTCAGGCCGCCTTTGATACTTCTTCCAGCTTACTGGTTAAGGGAGCATTATACAATCACACCCTCTTCAATCAAGAAAGATCCCGTGTAGCACTGGCATTGAGAAATAAAGGCTACTTCACTTTCTCTCCCTCATTTATCAGTTTTTTGGTAGATACGACCCTAAGTACAGATCCACTAAATGAACTCAATCAGCACCCCTTAAAGGTTACCACCAGCATTTCCAAAATAGATAAGCCGTATAGGGTTGGGAAAATACTTGTGAACCTGAGAGCTAACTCTGACAAGCAGAATCAGAGAGAGAACTTTAGCGTGGAGCTTACGGCTTCCAGGCTTACGGATAGTCTGAGACAGCAGCTAAAAATCAAGGAGAAACATTTCTCTGACACTAATCCCTACACCTATAGAGTTACTTCTACCATCATTAGGGACATCAATTTCAACTTTCTGGCCAGCAGGATTTTTCTGCAAGAAGATAGCTTGTACTCCTTTGACAAGGCCCTGCTAACACAGAAGAAATTGCAGGAGCTTGGAATGTTTCAGTATCTCATTATCAACTATGCCCCCATAGATAGTCTGGGGATACTAAATGTGAACATAAACTTGGAACTGGCGCCCCATTACCAGATGAAGGTGGGAGCAGAAGCATTTACCACCAGCACCTTTGTAGCCAATAATCTTCCGGTTGTGGGTGCCAATATCTCTTTTCAAAATCGCAATACCTTTGGGAAATCAGAATTACTGTCAGCCAACCTGGGAGGAAGTGTGGGTTTTTATGGAAGTGCGCTTGAAAGTAATCAGTTTGAAAGGATTTTTTATGAGGTGGTGGGTGGCCTGGACTTGAACATTCCTCGCTTCCTGGCGCCCGACTTTCTCCAAAGAAATGTACGGATTCAGAATCCTTCCACCTTGGTGGCAGGGAGTTTCAGGGGAGAGATCCTTTTTGAATATGACAGATATTCAACGGGTCTTAACCTAAACTACCGTTGGGAACACGCCAAGTCTGATAAGAAGATGCTCATCACCAGCCAGCTTTCTCCCTTAAACATAGATTTCATCTTCATTGAGAATATCAATGATAACTTCCAGGATGACATAGACCGCCTTCCTCCTACCCTCCAGCGAGATTATCAGTCGCGCTTCAGTTCCAGGATTTCATATACCTACACACGTGCCAACTACCGACTCACACGTACCAAGCCTACCTGGTCTTTTCGTTTCAATATAGAGGCGGGTGGAAATATCCCTTGGATACTGGAGAACCTCCTGGATAGTGATCAGGAAGAAGGGGATAACTACCTGTCTATCTTCAGGTCGCAGTCCAGAGGAAATAGTGAAGGTCTGGCTTACGGCCAATTCTTAAAAGGATCTGTGGAAGGAAAGCTTTTTGTGCCTCTGAACAGCAAATCTGAGCTGGTGTTCCGAGGCTTCTTTGGTTATGGGTCTGCCTATAACACTACTCAGATCATTCCACAGGAAAGTAGGTTCTATAGCGGTGGC
>JBCDBC010000082.1:0-10223 GCA_039184535.1 Bacteroidota bacterium
ATGGTGGGGAAGTTGGTATATCTGCTGGTGCATTTGATAATACTTCTACTTTTTTTGATTCAGGTAATTCAAATCCAGAACTTTGGGGGATTTACATGAATAGATCCTTAAAGGAGAATGTAAGGTTTATAGAGCTTTACTACTTGGGCTTCTACTCTGAATTTTCAGCCTTCAATGATGTAACAGGAGAAGAAACCAGGCATTCATTTGGACTTAGGTCTTACGGAACCTTAGGGAAATTTACCTATAATTCAGAGCTGATATTTCAAGTAGGTGAAGTAGGGAATAGTAATGTGTTTGCTTATAACTTCGAGGCCGACTGGAAATTTTTACTTTCTAAAGAGGGTTGGAAGCCACAGATAGGCCTGAAGTTAGACTGGTCAAGTGGAGACCAGAAGGCAGGAGATAACAAAGTGGGTACCTTTAATCCTATTTTCGTCAATCCAGGTATTTATAGTTTGGCCTCAGTCAATACACCTGCAAATATAACCAGCCTTCATCCTAATGTCAGTATTAGCCCAACTAAGAAGTTGTTCATATACGTTGATTACGCATTCTTCTATAGAACCCAAACTTCTGATGGCTTTTACCGACCTCCTCGTTTTCTTTCTAGACCAGCTTCTACTAACGGTGAGAAATTTTTAGGAGAGACTTTTGGCCTTCTCCTCAACTATGAGATTAACAGGAACATATCATTTGACCTGGTGGCGTATTTTTTCCTTAGTGGTGCATTTCTTGAAGCTACAGGTGAGTCCGAAAACATATCTTTTATTGCCCCGACAATGTCTTTCAAATTTTAAATTGCTTTACCTAATCTTTTGCGTACAGGCTCAGGAAGGTAGTATTTAGGTCAACTGAAGAATAAGCAGCTTCCCTAATAAGACCGGTTGGTATTCATTTACCATCCCATAATTCTTTTTCCCACCTCAGAATTTAGTATTGTCATAAGAATGAATCCACCAATAGTAGTTCCTTGGCATTCTTTTTTTATGTTTTAAGCATTGAGAGATACCTTCTTTTCTGAAAGATGAATGACTACTTTATGGCTATGAATGCTATTGCCCTCACCTTTTCTCCTTTAGCCCTGCTGATGTTATTCCTGATGTTGGAAAGCCATGGACAGGAAATCATTGTTGAGCCCTATTTACAGGACGCTACACCTGAAAGTATCCATATCATGTGGGAGACATCTGAAGGAGGAGCCTGTAAGCTGAAGTGGGGAAAAACCAGGGACCTGGGAAACCTCTCTGAAAGGATTTTCTCAATTGTAAACAATAGACCTTCACAGATTCACAGAGCTCCACTTGAAGAACTGACTCCTTCTACTACCTATTTCTACCAGGTTTCTACCGGGAATGCGGAATCAGATATCTACTATTTTACTACTCCACCGCTTGCCCAAGAAGAGAAAAGCTTCCACTTACTTGCCCTAAGTGATATGCAGAGGGATGACGAGTATCCAAATAAATTCAAGGAAATAGTAGAAGAGGGCGTACTCTCACATCTTTCCAAGGAGAGTAAGGGAGAGGATATCTTTCAGGACCTGGGCTTGGTACTCATTCCAGGTGATTTGACAAAAGAAGGGGATGTGTATACTGACTGGACCAATGATTTCTTTCGTCAGTCCCAAAAGCTGCTACCCTATGTTCCTGTATACCCCGTACTGGGAAATCATGAGAGAAATAGTGACTTCTATTTCAATTACTTCCATCTACCTGACAATGGGACATCAGGTTACATGGAGCACTGGTATTACAAAGACTATGGAAATGTGAGAATCATAGGCCTCAACTCTAATGACAATTATAGAGTGCAGGAGCAGCTTGACTGGTTGACTACAGTATTAGAAAATGCTGAACAAAGGGATGAGATAGACTTTGTCTTTGTTCAGTTACACCATCCTCATAAATCTGAATTATGGATAGATGGAGAAAAAGACTATACGGGAGAAGTCATCTTTCAACTGGAGAAATTCTCTACCAAGACAGGCAAACCTAGCATTCATTTTTATGGGCATACACATGGCTATTCCAGAGGGCAGTCCAGAGACCATGCCCACCTCTGGGTCAATGTAGCTACCGCTGGAGGCAAAATTGATGGCTGGGGAGAATACGAACAGACCAACTATGAGGAGTTTCTCGTCAGTCATAGTGACTATGGATTTGTGCTCGTGGAAGTGAATGATGGAGATGACCCTAGCTTTAAGCTCATTAGAATAAGTAGAGGGGATGTAGCAAATCCCAAAGACAATGAAGTGAATGACCTAATAGAAGTGAAGCGATATGGCACTAAGCCAATTACTCCTACATGTGTTTCTCCTGTAAACGAATCGGAAGTGAAAAAGAAAAAGGTTGTATTAACCGCTTCTACCTTTACTACCTCCGACGGTAGTGAACATGGAGAAACCCAGTGGCAAGTCTCCAGAACCTATAATTTTGCCAATCCTGATATCGATATATGGAAACACTACCAGGATTGGTATAGGGGGAAAGACCTGAATGAGGGAATTGACTTAACCCAAATGGAAATTAAGGATCTAAGAGAAAAAACCACCTACCTCTGGAGGGTACGGTACCGCACCAAAGGATTGACGTGGAGTGAGTGGTCTGAGCCCCAAAAGTTCAAGACGGAGTAGTATCCAAAAGAGAATCCCATTTACTTCTTTGTTTTTCTTGTCCTAAACGATAATAGGTTGAGATGATGATTTATACATTGCGTCTCATTCCATGAGGTAAGATTGGCTAGTTTATCTTAAGTTAAGGTAATTTCATGCTAAGAAGTAAAGGGAGCCATGTGCAGTTTTAACTACTCACTTATGGCCTACCCATTTAGTTACCATTTGAGTAAAACAGGCGAATTGAAAGAACTAAAAGTCAAACGGGGAGACATCATTCAGAGAAGTGGCGAGCTTAACACTAAAGTTTACCATGTTAAATCTGGCTTGCTTCGAAGTTACTGTATTGATAAAAATGGGAAGGAAAACATTTTTATGTTTGCTCCTGAAGGATGGTTTATTGCGGATTCGCACGGGCCTGAAGTGCCATCCGTCCTGTTTATTGATGCACTTGAAGACTCCATCGTGCATGTTCTCCCTAAGGATCTGACAAGAGAAAAACATAATATTCCTGCACTCACCAGAAGGATAGGTGCCTTACAGGATAGGGTGTTAATGCTCATTAGCTCAAATGCTATTGAGCGCTACGAATACTTTGTCAAAGCATATCCCAATATTGTACAAAGAGTACCTCAAAAAATGATCGCCTCTTACCTGGGTGTCACACCTGAAACCCTGAGTGCTGCCAAATCAAAACGGCATAAAAAACTAGATAATCCGGATTTATTATGAAATCATAATTGCCTAGCCCTATTCATGTTAGATTTTTATCCTCAAGCAATACCTACGGGTACCTATGATGCTGAAAACTTTATCCTAAGCTCAATAATCAATTACAAAAGGTGAAATCAATCTCTTATACCCTCGCGTTTACATTCGTCTCAGCAGTCAGCTTTATTTTTCTTTTTCTGGCTGTTGGCATGGTACCTTACTGGCAAAGTCTGAGTGGAAATGACATTCAGGATTGGTGGAGCGGTCCATTTGTAAACTTTTCAACGATTATGGTACCTATTCATTTGTGCTCAATTGTATCCATCATCCTGGGTTTTTATTATCATAGAACAGAAAAGGGAATCCAACAAGCGTTTTGGATCATCGCCCTTCTTGGATTGCTGGTCTGCCAGGGCTTCAATTTCACTTTATATGGGGCAAATATTAATCCCACCTTACAATCAGGTATCTTAACGGAAGTAGAAGCCCTCACAACTTTTGATGACTGGGAGTTCTATCACATTATTAGGACGGTATTTGTTTGTATCAGTTTGCTTGTCCTAATCCTCATAGGGTCGTCAAAAAAGTAAAATGGTTCTGACGATAAATTTCCTTTGCCATGATTGGAATGTCCTCCTCCCTTAATGAGAAAGGGGCCAGTCTTGGATTAAAAATTTAAATCTAAGACTGGTTGTAAAATATTTTTTAGGATATGTTTGAGAATGGTTAATTCTTCAGTACGCGCTTCATCACTCTTCCTTCTTCCATAGACAGCATAACGGTATAGATACCGTTTGGCAGATCAGAAAGAGACACTTCCAGGCTATTACTTCTTTGCCATACTTGGGTTTGTGTCCGAACAACCTGACCACGCATATTATAAAGCTTTACTTCAGTAAGACCTGATAGATAATCAGACGTAACTTGGAATTTATCATGAGTAGGATTAGGGTAAATGGATACACTTGCGGAAAGAGTTGGATCTATGGAAACAGTGTTTTGTTGGTTGCAGTATAAGTCCTCCAGAAACCCGGCAGTAGCAAATACAACCGCTAACTGGTTCGCATTAAAGAAATAGCCTACGTGTTCTGTGCTTCCCTCAAAAACGACAGTGTTGTTGGCGATGCCTACCTCTTCTGCGCGGGCCTCCATGTCACATGCTCCCCTGATAAAGTAAGGAGTCGCGGAAGTATCCAGTTTGGACAGCCCACAAAGTACCACCGGATCTAATTCTTCATGTATGGCTACATAAGGAGGATCACCAGCATCCATCCAGGAAAGCCTAAGGATAGAACCTGAGTAAGAAACCACGCCCTGAACTTCTGAAGTAAATTCGGTAATGTCATTGCTATTTCCTTCAAATCCTCCATTATTGTCTATATGCTCTTGCAGGTAGGCTGGGATCTCATCATCTTCTGCCATGTAAGCCATATTTACAGCCATGATAGCTCCAGCAGAAGTACCTCCTACGTAAATCTGATCGGGATTAATCCGGAAAGTATTGTTAGTAGCAGCGTCTTGTCTAAAGTATCTAACAGAAGCTTTTAGGTCATTCATAGACATGATAAGTTCCTCCGCAAATTCTGTAGAGTCAGCTGTTTCTATGTCTTGAAGTCGGTAACTAATGGTAGCACATACATAGCCAGCGGCAGCAAACACTTCACATAAGGGACCCAATTCTTTGCGAGTGCCTCTTACAAAGGATCCTCCATGAGCCAGGATTACCAAAGGCCTCTGTGCTATGGTATCTCCGGCTGGTTCATACACATCCATCAGTAGGTCCTGCTCTACCCCACCGAGTGTGGTAGCCTGTCCGTATTGAATGTTAACGGTACTATCTGCTGTAAAGCCTCCCAGAATGTATCTGGTCCCATTACACTCAGCAGGCTGTGCCATAAGATGATAGGAGGAAAGAAGAATGACAAAGGAGAAAAGAAATCGGGTAATAGTTTGGTTCATAATCAGTGGTTGAGATGTTGTGTAAGCCAGTTCTCTTGATGAATAAAACGAAGGTAGTACTATGCGCAAGAACTGAAAACCGACCTACTTGTTCCAAATTTATGGTTGAACTTCCTCAATAAAATTATCTAACTCAAAGTAAGACCGTTCCCTGAGGTTCTCAAAGGGATGTTTCCTTCCATTTATCCTTGTCGTTTCGAGCGCCTCAACGACCTTGTTGGGCTCGCTAGCTTGGCTATTCCTTTATCCCATATCCAAAATCTTTCCTCTATTCAGGAGGTTATGGGGATCCATACTTTTCTTGAGGGTTTTCATCAATTGGATTTCTGATTCTGATCTACAAAGATTCAGGTAAGCCTTTTTGTCCTCTCCTACGCCATGCTCTGCTGAGATGGATCCATTCATCTCCCCCACCCTTTCATAGATGAGGGCATTGATCTGTTGGGTTAAGCTTGGATCATCATGTGCTTTGCCTACCAGAAAATGAATGTTTCCATCAGCCACATGCCCGAAGGTGTATACCTCCTCTACCCCATCCAGTTTCTCAACTATGGAGCTAACCTGGGCCACATATGCGCCAATGTCGCCCGTAGGTATGCTAATGTCATAATGCTGGTCTATGGTTACAGAACTGACCAGCGCATCTACATTTTCACGTATGCCCCAAAACCAGGTCAATTCGGATGGACTACTGGCAAAAGCGGCCTCCTCTATCCAACCTTTCTCCATACACGCTTCCAGTAATTCTTCTAACCTTGCCTGATCCTGTGTGGGAGCACTACCCTGAGACTCCAATAAAACATAGTAAGGAAAGCCATAGGGAATAGGAGGAGGGAGAATGTCCGCGTTGTGGGTCATTTGTTTATAGGTGCTTTCCCACATCAGCTCAAATCCGCTCAGGGTTCCAGCCAGTCCCGCGTCCATAAACCTAAGAAGCCGGGTTACATCCTCATAGGAGTTCAATGCTACGAAGGCTGCATTTCGGCTGATAGGCGCTTCTCTCAATCGGAATACAGCCTTGGTGATAATTCCCAGTGTGCCTTCTGCCCCAATGAAAAGCTGCTTGAGGTCATAGCCGGAATTGTTTTTAATCAGCTTCTTCATGGGTGAAATGACACTGCCATCTGCCAGTACCACTTCCAGTCCCAGAACCAGGTCTCTGGTCATGCCATATCTGAATACTTGGAGTCCACCGGCATTGGAAGAAATCATTCCTCCTACTTGAGCAGAGCCTTTCGCTCCAAATGTTAAGGGAAACATCAACCCTTTTTCTGATACAGCTTGATGAATATTCTCCAGGATGACTCCAGCCTGAACGGTGATGGTTCTGCTTGTCTCGTCAATCTCTTCTATGGTCGTCATCTTCTCTGTGGAGATTACGATATCTTCTGCGGTAGATTCCGTTCCTCCCACCAAATTAGTGAGTCCTCCATGTACTACCACTGTTTGCTCGTGCTTGTGGCAAATGCGCATAATGGTGGAAACATCTTCTGTGGAGGTTGGGAGAAGAACAGCCTTCGCCTGTAAGGGGATATCCATTCTCCATACATGTGTGTAGCGCTGGGTGAAAGAATCCCCAATCAACACTTTCTCAGGTCCTAATTTCTCTTGTAGTTCTTCCAGTATCAGTGGGATCATAAATGATGTAAATGCGATTTTGACTTTTGAGCAAATGAATTTCGACTTTTAAACAAAGTTGGCTACCTGGATTCTCAATACCTTTACACTTGAGCTTTTGAGGCTAATCTGCTTCTACGACAACTATCAAGCAGTAAATCCAAAATAGACAGAAATGAGTAAAGTTGCATTCGGTAAAGAAGGGTGGACACCTGAAAGGATAGAGAGTTTAGCAGGGAAGACCTACCTTATAACAGGAGCCAATACAGGTGCAGGCTTTGAGGCTGCCAGGATTTTATTGAGCAAAGGTGCAGAGGTCATCATGCTTAACAGGAATGAGCATAAGTCTACCAAAGCCATAAGTGATCTGAAAGAATTATTGGGTGCAGATGCGAAGGTATCTTTCATCAAAATGGATTTGGCAGAGCTTGCTTCTGTGAAAAATACCGCTAAGCAGGTGATAGATACCGTCCCTAAAATTGACGCTCTAATCTGTAATGCGGCTGTGGCTCAGGTGGCCACGCAGCGATTTACCCCAGATGGCTTTGAAAGCCAGTTAGGCATTAATCATTATGGGCATTTCCTACTGATCAATCTCCTATTTGAGAAAGTGGAACAATCGAAAGGGAGAATTGTCGTGGTGGGAAGTGAAGGCTATAAGATGGGCTTGAAGACCATACAGTTTGAGGACATGAACTTTGATAAGAATTACCATCCTAATGTTACCTATTGTCATAGCAAACTGGCTCAGATCATGATAGCCTATGAACTACAAAATCGAATAGAAGCAGCAAACAAGGCGGTTAAGGTATATGTATGTCATCCGGGAGCTTCCAAAACCTCTCTGATAAATAAAAATACAAATCTCATGACGAGGATTATGTTTTCTCTTATGGCCATCTCGCCTATGGTGCAGTCGGCTGAAAAAGGGGCGTTTCCAGAAATCATGTGTGCTACGAAAGATGACCTTAAACAGCGGGCTTATTATGGGCCTACTGGAAGGTGGAACTGGGTAGGCCCTGTTGGAGAGTGTGATATAGAGCCCTTTGTTTTTGACAGAGAAATAGCCTCGAGGCTATGGACTGTCTCGGAGGAGGAAACAGGGAGGAAATTTCCTGTATGATGAAAGAATTCTCAAGGAAGTAGTAAAGGGATTATACATGCTACCCAATAATTATTCATATACTTGTTAAATGGAGCTTCCAAACACCCAAAATAAGGGCAAGGTCTTCATGACCAGCATGATAGATAAGCAATACACTTGGGAAAATATTTATCCCCAGCATATCATAGCCTATATTTATTCGGGTGAATTGGTATTGTCATACGGTCAGCATTCCCTCACCTTTGTAGCTGGAGATACCCTACTGGTACCCAGAAATCAGCTGTCCAGAAGCATCAAGAATCCCTTAAACGGAGCACCCTTTACATGTGTCTCCATGGCACTACCTGAGGAAGATCTTAGGAAATTTTACCAACGTCATTCTATCCTGAAAAGCTGGACAGAGAATATTTCGAAGCAAAGACCTATTAACTCTCACCCTCTGCTAGAGAGCTTTTTTGCTTCCTTATTACCCTATTTTGACATGCAGGATGAACTCCCGGATGAACTGGTGTCGGTCAAGGTTCAGGAAGTCCTGACCATCATTGATCAGGTAGATAAAAGAGCCAGCGCCATCCTGGGTACGTTTAGCGAAATCGGGAAAATAGATCTTGAAAAATACATGGAAGAGCACTTTATGTATAATCTTCCTTTGGAGAGATTCGCTTTTTTGACAGGCAGGAGCTTGACAACCTTTAAATCAGACTTTAAAAAAATATTTAAGAATACGCCTGGGAAATGGCTTACAGAGAAAAGATTACAACTGGCGTATCATAAGCTCTCTATGGAAAAGCAGAAGATCTCAGACGTGTATCATTCTGTCGGTTTTGAGAATCTCTCCCATTTTTCCTTTGCCTTTAAAAAGGCCTTTGGTCATAGCCCCAGCACCCTTAACCATAATCCCCCTATTTCAGGAAAATAAAAACGAATCATCATGGACATACTAAAAACGGCAACCGATTGGGCCAAAGACGAAGTCTTCTCTACCCAGTTTTTCATTCTCTTCGGACTCATGTTTATCGTAGCTACTATAGGGTTCTGGTATTTGGGAAAGACTGACCTGGCGAGGGCCTTTATATATCCAGGCTTGGTGACTGGTATTCTACTTTTGATTATCGGAATAGGATTGTTTGTGTCCAACAAATCCAGACTCAAGAACTTTCCTGTGGAATATGAAAAAGACGCTTCTGCCTTTGTTAGGTCAGAAATCATGCGGGCTGAAAAAACCATAAGTGGCTTTGAAGGCTCAGTGTTCAAAGTAGTTCCTGCCATTATGGTGATAGCTACCTTAATATTCATTTTCCTTGATAAGCCCCTTTGGAGAGCCATTAGCCTCGCAACCATTGCCATGATGGTGGTCATTCTCCTGATCGATACTAACTCAAATGCCAGAATGAAGGTGTATAAGGATTACCTTGAATCAGTGGAGAAGCAGGAATGAGAGGAGCTGTTATTATTTAGAAAATGTTCATTGTTCACATTTAAGGAAGGAGAATAAGCCCTTAACCTAGTAAATTATCTAAAAGCGGTGAGGCCGTTCCTCCACGGGTTGTGGGAGGCTTGCAGCGTTGCATTGGAGGGACAATGCATTTTTGCCTTCTTTTTTTGCTTCGGAAAAAAGAAGGGCTCGCTGCAGGCGACGAAAAACTGGTAAAGCTTCTTCCTTAAAAATATCGACTACCAAAATGTTTGTAAAAGGTATCTTATCAAGCGCTCTTCTTCATTTGCCTTGATGCAAACGAAGCAAAAATCAAGAACGAATAAACCAAGGCTGCCCTACCAGCCATCCTCTCCGCATTCGTTCACCCCTGCGCACCAAGGAGTTTAATCGCCTTTAGGAGAGACCATCACAGAGAAATAAAGTTTGAGAGATACAAATATTAATGATGAATCTGAAACAACATCCCTAAAGGATCAAAACCATAATAGCTCCTAAAATAATCAGAGTGTAGAGGTATATTTGGTAGAATTTCTCACTGATCAGATGGACGATTTTCTTGGCCACAAAGGATCCGATGAATATGGGGAGAACGAGATATGCATCCAACTTGAGAGTTTCCCAGGTGATGGTATGCCAGACAAATATGTGGAAAGGTAGTTTGATCAGATTGACGAAAAAGAAAATCATGGTGCTGGTCCCAATCAGTTCTAGTTTGGGCATCTTGGTTGGGAGAAAGTAAATATTGGAAAGGCTGCCAGCAAAGTTCCCCATCATAGAAT
>JBCDBC010000083.1:0-10122 GCA_039184535.1 Bacteroidota bacterium
GCCAGGGTGTGTTCCACTGTATGCATTTCTGCCCCGTTTTCTGCAATGGTGGTTCCTCTCTGAGTCCCTACCACATTATCTACGTCAGCATGAATGATGGGTGCATTAGGTAAATCTATTCTCTTAAACTTATAGCCATGGTTAGGAGGTGCCGGCTTGAAAGTTATGTTCACCTTAGCACCAGTATGTAATCCCTTTCCACTGAGGGTAATAGCCTTCGAAATAGTATGCTGCTTATTTTCCATTTCAGACATATTCACTAATTCCCCTGATTTAGATCCCTAAGTTTTTTTTCCAGTTCTTCTATCCTGTTTTGCATACTAACCAGTTTTCTGAACATGAGTTCGGATTTTAACTGATCTCTGTGCAACTGGATAGGAGATCCCCTGAATGCCTGTCCTTCTTTTTTGATACTCTTATTGACACCTGATTGTGCGTCTATTTTTGTATAATCTGCTATATTAAGATGTCCTACGATTCCAACCTGCCCCCCTATCATCACGTTTTTTCCAAGCTTAGTACTCCCTGCTATCCCTGTCTGTGCTGCGATAACCGTGTAGCTACCTATTTCCACATTATGGGCTATCTGGACAAGATTATCCAGCTTGGTCCCTTTTTTAATTCGGGTAGCTCCCATAGTCCCTCTGTCTATGGTGGTATTGGCTCCTACTTCCACTTCATCCTCTAGCACCACATTCCCTAGATGAGGGATCTTTTTCAGGCTTCCATCTTCCTGTGGCGCAAACCCGAACCCGTCCGTCCCCACCTTAGCACCCGTATGTAGGATGCAATTTTTACCTATTTGGGTGTTATCGTATAAACAAACGTGTGGATTGAGAATAGAGTAGTCTCCCACGCTCACATTTTTTCCCACGAAAGCGAATGGATGAATTTTACATCCTTTACTGATTTTGGCTCCAGCTGATATATAAGCATAGGCACCTATGTAAACATCTTCTCCAATCTCTGCATCTGGATCCACCATACTTTGCTCATGAATGCCAGATAAAGACGACTGTTGAATGGCCTGAGCTGCTTCTAATAAGCTGACAAATGCCGAGTAGGGATCACTTACTCTCAGTAAGGTACTCTTAACAGGTTTTTCAGGGGAAAAATCATTACTAACTATGACAGCTGAAGCTTCCGTGCTATAAATAAAGGGTGTGTACTTAGGATTGGCCAGAAAGGTAATGCCTCCTTTTTTTCCAGATTCAATGTCAGTAACAGTGTAAATCTCCACATTTCCATCTCCCTCCAAAGAGGCTCCAATCATGCCGGCGATTTGACTCGCACTAAATTTCATACCATCCTAGGTTAGGTTAAAAACTGCCCAAAGGTAGTAATTCTTTTCTCATTACCAATTTTTAGAAATCAATCTAAAAAGATTATGAATTGTCGGAAAAATCAGAATATCGTAGAACAATTCTAAGTGTTCAAAGTCAGAACTTGCTTATTATAAATCCCTTTCACCACTCCACTGAATGTTTCCCCCAGAAAGGGAGTATTTCTGGATCTGGAAGTAAGCTGTTCTTTTGTAAGGGTCCAGCTTTCATCAGGATTAAAAAAGCTTAGACTCATCTCAGCTCCCTTATCAATAGAAGGGGCATCTATGCCTAAGACTTTACGCGGGCCATAGGTAAAGAGAGAAACGAGCTGACCTAATTCCAGTTGGTTGGGCTTGACTAGATGTGTGTAAGCCATTGAGAAGGCTGTCTGTAGGTTGAGCATCCCAAACTCAGATATACTGAATTCGTTATTCTTTTCTTCCATCCCCTGGGCCTGATGCCCAGAACATAAAGCCTGAATACATCCTTGCTGCAATACTTCTAAGAGGGCTTCCTTTTGTGCATGTGACCGAAGAGGGGGTAATACCTTATAAAGAGAATCAAACTCCGCCAAAGCATCATCTGATAATACCAGGTGGTAGACAGCTACAGAGCTGCTTACCTTCATGCCTTCTTTCCTTCTTAGGTGTATTCTTTTTACTACCTCTGCAGAACTGACCGGTTGAAAATGCATGCTGCCGCCGGTATATGATAATAGTTCCAGGTCCTTGCTAGCAGAGATAATCTCTGCTATTTCGGGAATTCCCTTCATCCCCAGACTTAGGGACATTTCCCCCTCATTCATCATACCTTCTCCCATCATATCCATGTCCATAGGCATGCTGATGAGCGTGCCACCAAAGGATTGGCAGTATTCCAGGGCTCTTTTTAGTACACCGGCATGACTGACAGGACTAAGTCCATCAGTAAATGCTTTGGCGCCAGCCTGTGCCATATCGTATAACTCAGCTAGCTGCTCTCCTTTAGCGCCTTCTGTAATAGATCCACAAAACAGGAATTGGGTAGGGTAGTGCTGAGTTCTTCTTCTTAGGCCCTGAAGTAATTGAGCGTTATCCATCACAGGTTGCGTATTGGGATAACAAAGTATGTCTGTAAATCCTCCCATAGCAGCGGCCTTAGCTAAGCTATCCAGGTCCTCCTTCCACTCATAGCCTGGATCATTTAAATGTACGCAGAGGTCCATCCAACCGGGAGACACGCAAGTACCCTTGGAGAATTGGATGACTTCACTTCCTTCTGGTTTAGGAGAATTTACGGGAAGAATGCTATCTATTACCCCATCTTTCAGTAAAAGGTCTACAGTCTTTTCGTGCTGCTTGGATTGTGGATCAATGACGGTTACAGACGGGATAAAGTAGAGACTCATTAGTTAACGGCAATTTTCTGTTTGTCGGTAAACTTAGCAAGTAAGCCTTCAATCAACAAAAAAGCTACTGCTCCCCAGATGAAATACCTCCATAAAGGAATTCCTTCTTTTTCTTGGGAGATGGTAGTGCCTATTTCTGAAGGATTGGCAGCTACCACTTCTACATTCTGATCGGACTGAGTACTTACCACCTCCTCCAGCTCATTAGCATTCACATATTCCATTCGGGACTCCTCATCGGAAATATTGAAAGCTATTTTCTCCAGGAGAATATCTCCCTGTTCCAAGAGGTAATTTCCTTCCATCAACTCTAGCTGATCAAAGTTGAGGAGGGTTCCATTCTTTTGAATGTATTGCTCTACGATGATGGGAGAACTCTCTGGATCATCTTCCAACTGAAGGCTTATGTTTTCTCTTAGTGTCGTTTGGACAATCTTAGGCTGATAGTTTCCGATGAGCTGATTGGATTGGACTAGCTGCGACTGGTTCATCAGCTGGGTAGCCCTGAAGACGATAGGCGCAAAAATAGTCTTCACTGATAAGTCCGTCCATGCTTTCTCTGGGAAAGTAGTAAAGATGAAGCATAGCCCATTATTAGCACGGGCTTCCAGCAGGATAGGTTCCAGACGGTTGAGCCCCATGATCTTTGTTTGTATAGACCCCTTAAGGGACTTGAAAGGATAGAACTGATAAATCAGCGGCCCATCAAACTGCCTACTATCCTCTTCTGTAAATACTCCTTCAAATATGGGGTGTTCGAGATCCACAAATTCGGTTTCCTGTCCGTCGGATATGGACTTTAGCCGACCAAAACTACCTATGGATAATTCTTCGAATAGATTGTTGACAGATGTCAGGTTCATACCAGAACCAGGAATAAACATCATGCTTCCTCCCTGCTCCAGAAAGCTGATCAGCCTTTCCGTAAATCCTGAGCTCAAGTTGGACATTCCTACTAAAATGACAGATTTATAGGTATTCAGGTCCACACTTCCTATTTGCCTACTGCTGACAAAAGTAGGATTGAATTGATCAAAGAGATTCTCATATAGGATTCTAATGGAGGCAGCTCTTTCTTCTTCTATGACCAGGATATCTTCCTGTTCAGGAACGTAAAAGGAAAAGTACCTTTTGTTGTCAAATGTGATGGGATAATCATCAATTTCTATATAGCCCGACAGCCAACCACTTTCAGAGGGAGTTAAGGTAAGAGTGTTTTCCCACACACCTCCCGCATCCAGATTTATATTATCTCGGGCTGATACCTTTCCATTCACCACCACATTTATGTACAAGTCTTTCCTGGGAGCTTCTCCATCATTTACGAGTTTCATGAATAGCTCTACTGGTTTCCCTTTCTCTATGATTTGGGACCTGATCTGATGTTGGTCTATATAGACATTGCTGGGTTTACGGGTAGCTATGGGAAGAAGCTTTACTTGTGTGAGAGAATCATTCCAACTTACCGACAGGCTGCTATCTGAAAAGAGGGTAGACTGTTGGAAATCACTTATGACATATAATTGTCTGTTGGGATTACTGGAACGGGAAAAGATCTCATCAGTAATGGCAGAAACCTCTGGAAGGGAGAGCGTATTTTGCTTGACAGCAAAGGATTTTAGCTCTTCCTGTACGGTCTCCTGCTCATCAAAGTTAAAGTTCAGCTTGGGATCACTGGTAGTCATGATGAGAAATTCATCTTGCCTGTCATAAGCATTAATGATGTTCCTGCTCATGTTCAGCGCCTGCTGGAAGTAGGGCCCTTTTTCATTTCCTGCTTCCATGCTATAGGAATTATCTACTAGTATGGCCACAGATCTGTTATCGGAAAGATTTTCACTATCCTCTTTTACAATGACAGGCCTGGCAAAAGTGATGACCAAACAAGCAATGAGGAGAATCCGGCTTAGTAACAGGAGTAATTGCCGTAGTTTAAGCCTTCTGGAAACGGTCTTCTTTACCTCTTTTACAAAAGAAATATTGCTGAATAGAATAGTCTGAGGCCGCTGAAGGTTAAAAAAATGAAGGATAATAGGTATCGCTATTGCAAGAAGTCCCCACAGAGCTGCCGGATTCAGAAATACCATTTAGGTTGTGTACTTAACTTTAAAGATTTCTAACTACGAATATACTGAAGAATTTCTCAATCAAATTACCTCTTGGCCTAAGATATCCACTGTAAGCCGAAATAATTTCTTTCAGAGGTGATAGAAAGAAAGCAATATGATGTTCAATTTCTTGAGAATATTCTTTTTCTTTCCATTACATAATCCTGTAAACGTTGGGAAAGGTAACTTTAGGTTTTCTGAAACAGTGGTTTCAGAAAAAAACTTCCCCTAGTACTTCTGATCTAAACGTTGTTTCACCTTTAGAATTTCAAAATCCTGTCAGTCTGGATGGTTTCGGTATAGAAGCGTCCACTTTTGAGGGTGTTATTATTGCTGATGAGAACTGGAAAATCAGGTTTGTTAATTCCTTTGTCCAGGAAAGTTCAGCACTATCCCCTCTACTCGCATTTCCGGATGATCTCAGATCCGGCTTCCTTTCACATTTTGGGTATGATCCTTCCTGGTACAAGAATGACCACAAGACGGTTTGGACAGGTGTATCGCCTCGTTGTTGGGCAGTAGAGATAGTTCCCCTTACTTCTGGAAGGGAGAAACTGCTAAGAGTTGGAATCATTGATGTTACAGAAAAGGAAAGCCTAAAAGCTGAAATTCAGTCCTACCGGAAGATGAGTATGCAATATCAGGACGGGCAGGAGAAGGACAAGGAATCATTTCATCACCTGACAGATAAAATGATCCAGCGCATAAAGCCGAATGTTTCTCGGATCTCCGGCCTTACCCAACTACTGTCTGAATCCATCACAGATTCAGAATCTCGCCAAGTACTGGAAGCCATAGAGCAGCATACGCATAACCTGGAATATTCTCTCAGGAATTTGGGGCACTATAAGGCCCTCAAGGAAAGAAAGGTTCCCTTAAAAAGAGATACTTTTTCTATTAGAGAATGTCTGGATGATGTAATGGACATATTCACCTTCATTACGGCTGAGAAGGACTTGGATATCAGTTATTGGGTGGAAGAAACCATCCCAGATCAGTTGTTGGGAGATGCAGAGAAATTACAGCAGGTTTTGGTCAACCTGATAGATAATGCAGTTAGGCATACCTGGGAAGGAGATATCATTCTGAAAGTAGTGGCTAAACCTCTTAAGAATACATCTGCCTCTCCTTCTAAAAATCTACAACTGATTTTTTCCATTAAGGATACAGGCCTGGGCTTTCCGCAAGAACTGGTAGAAACGCTCTGTCCTCCCTTATCTTCAGATGCTTTCAGCCATCCACTATTGGGAATGGGAATCCCTATTTGTCATCACCTCGTCCAACTGATGGGGGGACACCTAACTTTTGATAGCAGGGAAGGAGAAGGGACTGAGTGCCTGTTCTCCATGAAGTTTGGGTTAAGTACCCAAACCCAGGTTACCTATTCTGCGGACCTGACCAATCTGAAAGAAAGGAGAATACTCATCACAGATGATAACCCAGTGAATAGAGAAATTCTCTCACATCTGGTTTCCTCATGGAACATGGAGGTACTGGTAACCGAATCAGCAGAAGCTGCCCTTGAGATACTGAAGGAAGAGCAGGTAGACTTACTTATCTCGGATATGCAGATGCCGGGCATGAATGGCGTAGCCTTAGCCAAGGAGGTGAGGAAAGAGCAAGATATACCCATGATCTTACTGAGTTCTATTGGTTCACTAGAGGAGTATCCAGACCTTGATGATTTGTTTATCTCTGTGATGGAGAAGCCTGTTAAGCCTCCCCGCTTATTGGCAGCCATACAGCAGGGCCTTGGCGTGGAGAGAAGCTTCATCAGTCATACACCTATAGATACAGAGGAGCAATTGTTGGCAGATGAGTTCCCTTTGAACATATTGGTCGCAGAAGACAATTTCATCAATCAGAAACTCATCCTGACCGTCCTCAGAAAGATGGGCTATATGCCTGCTCTAGCTAATAATGGGGTAGAAGCAGTCAGCATATGTAAAGATAAGAAGGTAGACCTTATTTTCATGGATCTTCAAATGCCTGAAATGGATGGCCTGGAAGCCTGTCAAAAGATTCAGGGAGAATTAGGAGATGAGAGTCCGGTCATAGTAGCGTTGACTGCCTTTGCCATGAAAGAAGACAGAGAAAGGTGTTTAGCAGCAGGAATGCAGGAACATATTTCCAAACCATTTAGAACAGAAGAAATAGAGCAGGTGATACGCACATTTACCACTACTTTTTCTTCCTGACATCTTCGTAGATTCCTTTGGAGAAGAGAGTAAGTATTTTTCATATTTGGATGGCTAGATAGCATAAGCCTATCTTTATGTTATTTGCTTTCAAAGAATACTTGTATGAACAGGAAAAGCTTTCTCTCCAAAGGAACTGCCGCAGTAGCTGGAGGGGCACTAGGATTGGTAGCCTGTCAACCGGAAACCCCCCAAGTTTCAGAAGGACCTACCATTATTACCAATAAAACCATAGAGTGGAGAATGGTCACCACATGGCCGCCTAATTTTCCTGTGTTGGGAGAGAGCTGTAATCTGTTAGCAAAATGGATAGAAGAGATGTCTGGCGGGAGATTAAAGATACAGGTATTTGGTAGCGGAGAATTGATTCCCGGATTGGAGGTCTTTGATGCGGTCAGTAATGGTGCCGTAGAAATGGGCAATGGCGTTTCCTACTACTGGTCTGGTAAGATCCCTGCTGCCCAGTTTTTTGCCTCTGTCCCCTTCGGGATGAACGCTCAGCAGATGAATGCATGGATCATAGCAGGTGGAGGCATGAGTCTGTGGGAAGAACTATATGCACCCTATAACCTCATCCCTATGTTGGCCGGAAATACCGGTGTACAAATGGGGGGCTGGTTTAATCGCGAAATCAAGGATATAGATGATGTTAAGGGGCTCAAAATGAGAATGCCCGGTCTGGGAGCCAAGGTGCTCAGTAAGGCCGGTGGTTCCCCTAAGCTGGTGGCAGGTGGAGAGATTTACACCAACCTGGAAAGGGGCGTTATAGATGCTACTGAGTGGATAGGTCCTTACCATGATTATATCATGGGTTTCCACGAAATAGCCAAATACTACTATTATCCGGGTTGGCATGAGACGGGTACCTGTATTGAAGGCATAGTCAATAAGGAAAAATTTGAAGCTCTTCCCTCGGATCTACAGGCCATCATACGTTTTGCCATGGCTTATCAGAATAGCTGGACTTTTTCAGAATTTGAAGCCAGAAACCAAAGCTACCTGGATAAAATTCGCAATGAAAGTGAGGTTTCCATCAGGCCTTATCCAGAAGAAGTTATTTCTGTTTTAAGAGAATACACCAAAGAAACGCTAGCAGAAATCGTTGCTAAAGACGCCAAAAGCAAGAAGGTATTCGAAGCCTACTCAGCCTTCCGTAATACCATGACCTCCTGGTCTTCCATCACGGAGAAAATTTACTATGACCAAATCCAGGCCTGATTAGCTCCTGATCAGAAAATTCTGTTCAGAAAGTTGTAAGAATAGAGTAGGAGTGGTTACTAAAGAAGAGAATACCTACCTAAGTCTCTAAGTGTATAGGCACAGAGGTTTGTCCAATTTTCTTTTGGATCAGTAACTCCTATGCCAAGGTGAAAGATCTTTAATTAAAACCTTCGCCAGAAGTACTGAAAGTTTATCTAGACGCATTAACTATTTTTATGCGCCAAATGAAGCTGTTGCATTCCCTTGGGTTCCTGCGTGGTTTGATGTTTTCTTTCACCTTATAAAGGAGAAGTATATGACCAATTAAGAGATTCATAGCGGTTTTTCGAAGAATGAAGTAAAAATTCTTTTTCCCACCTTTTTCTTCAATTCATACCTGATTTCTCACCATTCCCAATAAAATAAATTGAATGAATATTTAATTAATATTATTATTCCAGTCTAATTTTGTCAATCTAAATTCAAGAATTCAACATTTGTTTGGGGACGTTCTACATCTGTTGAGATCTGTACATGCTTTTGAATCTTGATTAATCCCCTTTCCATATTCTTGGCAAACCAACGCTAGACATGGAATCAATTAGAGGAAGATTAAACGAAATACTTATTACCCTTGCTTTCTTCAGCATATTATCGAACCCACTTATTGCTCAGCTAGATACCCAGCACTGGATACCTCCGGTTTATACGAATAACATAGGTAACCTTAACCAACAATACATATATCTATCTACCCCCAGTGATGATCCTATTCCGGTAAGAGTCATGGATGCGAGCTGTGAGAATATACTCGCCGAAGTTATGATTTCACGCTTAAATCCTGGAAGGTTTGATATTGGAGGAGGAGAGTCCCGGATAGCTACTTCTCAGGTGGCCAACCTAAATACTCCTCTTCAGGATATGGGGTACTGCTTACAAGCAGCCTTACCATTCTATGCAAACCTGAGAATGCACAACAATAATCAGTCCGGCTCACTGACAGCTAAAGGGCAGATAGGGGTAGGAACCACCTTTAGAACCGGACAGATTGTAGAGTATGATGTTGAGAATCGAGGATTACGAAGATCTACCTATCTGGGTGTATTGGCATTGGAAGATGGGACTGAAATCAGAGTCAGTGATTTTCCTGCAGAGACCATATTCGCGAATGGAGCGGAAGATGACGAATTATTGGCAACGCTAAACAGGGGTGAATCTTATTTGGTGGGGATAAATATGAATAACCCACTTACTTCTGTTGAAAGTGCCAATGCCCTTATGGGTGCATTGGTAGAATCTACTAATGGAAAATCCATCGTGTTGAGCTGTGGCTCTATTCTGGGAGCTCCTACAGATGATGATGGACAGGATATGGGACTGGATCAGCCGGTACCTGTAGAATGGATAGGGACAGAGTACATAGCTGTAAAAGGGAATGGAGGCCCAGTTCAGGAGCGTCCTATTGTCGTTGCACATGAAGATGGGACAGAAATCTTTGTAAATGGGGAAGTAGCTCCGATAGCCGTTATTAATGCTGGAGAATTCTTTGCCATTCCAGAGGAGAATTATGGCGTGGGAAGAGGGAATATGTATATCAAAACATCCCATCCTTCCTACGTCTACCAAATGTTATCTTCTACTAACCGGAATGTGAATCTTTCCTTAAACTTTCTCCCTCCCATTAACTGCTTCCAGCCACGTGAGGTGAATAATATAGCCGCAGTAGACCAGATTGGCGAAGTACAATTCGTAGGGGGGATTATTCTGGTCACCACTTCTGTTGCTCAGGTGGAAGTAGAGGATGATAATGGAGCTGTGGCTTTACCTGCTCCTACTCCTGTCTCTGGTAGGCCCGCATTTTCTTCCTACAGAATTGATGGCTTGACGGGTAGTGTACGTGTAAC
>JBCDBC010000084.1:0-10119 GCA_039184535.1 Bacteroidota bacterium
ACCTCTCTTTTCTGATCATTTGTAAGCCGATAGAATAATCTCCATTGAACCGGGAAGTAATCATTACCTTCCCCTGAGAATAACCTCCAAGGAGGAATGGAGTCATTAGGCATATCATCCCAGAATAAGCCCCTTGAAGCGTTATCAGTGTACCCATGGCCCAGTCTGGCTTCAAGATTGCCCACTGATTCCTGAAAGGATTCTTCCACTGAAGCCCCTTGCGCTAATCCATTATAAAACACATCAGCAAATCTTACAGCCATGGCGTCCTCAATTTTTCTTGAGGTACCTATGACGGCTGGGATTCCTTTTTGAATCAGAAGATCTGCATGATCCCTGGTAGCACAGGCATTTAAGAATACCAGTTTTAAGCCTTCCTGAACGCTTAGGAATCTAGCTAAGCCCAAGGAGAAAAAGGATTGGTTTTCCCCATCAGCTGTTTCTAGCCAAAGCTCATCCTCATCTGCATGACCTGCATAGTGAAAAATGCGAATGCGTCCCTGAAACCATTCGTCCTGGAAAACATCGACTATTTCTTCGGCAGTAGCAGCAGGAATGATTTTGACATAACACTTCCCCATCTTTTGAGCTACCTCAAAGCTGCTCAAGAGGGATTTCATTTCTCGGCTAAGACTTGGGAGATATTTTCCGTCAACGAATTCGTTGGCAAAGGCAAGGACTACAACAGGAAGCTTTCTTAACGCTATTTGGGCTGAACTTGCAGCTGACATATAGTCAAGAAAAACAATTTATCGGAATAATCAAATCTTCCTAAATAAAGGATAATCAGAAAAGGAATAGTAGCATCATTAAATAACTTTTTTTGCAAAAATTTTTCCTCTTTTTGTTTCTCCTGAACAAAAAAGTACCCGACTAAAGTCGGGCAAACATTTGGGAAATCTCTAAGCTCTCCCTTTCCATTCATACTGTCTGCTAACAAACTGTAAGTAGATTCAGTAGTCTATTCGTATACCAGGAACTATACTCGGTTTAATGGAATTTGTAGTTGATGAGGGCGATTTTCAACCTTATCAAAAGGAGTCCCATCTACATGCTTGGCACCCATGAATAGCATCCCATTTTTGAAATATATCAGGTCGTAGTCAGATACTATCTGTCCCTCTACTATGTGGAACATAGGAAAGGCCTTCCCCAGAATATCCTTTTTTACCCCATCTTCAAAAGGCTCCATGCCTTCTGGAAGGGCCTGATTTAGCATTTGAGCTGCTTGTGGATTTAAGGGTGTTACCCCAAAGCCTTCGTTCAACACATAATCTATTTTCCAGGCACCCTCTGCTATAGGGTGCTCCTCTCCCCATTCCAGTTCTCCTTTGAACTCAAACTCCATGAGGGGTAGCTGACCATAGTTGTCTCCATACATGGTGATAGTTCCTATGAACTTATCCTTACTCAGGTACTTAAAGTGGCGCTTTAGGTAGGTAGGAAGTACGGTTCCACTTCCCGTACGGTCTTCAGTAGGTCTTAACTCTACCGTTAGGCTTGTCCATTCTCCAAGGGCATATGCTTGTACTGCTTCAAGGGTTATAGGATCCTGACTTGTCATAACTTCTTTTTCTTTGATGTTTTCAGATTGTTCTGTGCAGGCTGTCAGCATACATGCCAAGCCTGCGATCACGAGAAGTGAGAAGATGTGATTTTTCATTTTTCAATGAATTGTGTTGAATTAATAAGACAAATCATGCATATTAGTTCCTGATATACAAGTAGTTACAAAATTATTAGATAGTCACATTTTTAAGACTCTTACTGAATATCAACTAGTTAGAGGAGAACAAAATTTACGTATGGAAGAAAAAAAATCTGTGGATATCCTGGACTGCCCTGTCACCTTCACCATGAGAAAAATTGGCGGGAAATGGAAGCCCATTATCCTTTACTTGATATCTAAGGGCGGAAACAGGTTTGGCCTACTCCAAAGAGGGATAGAAGGGATCAGTAAGCATATGCTGACTAAGCAGCTAAGAGAGCTAGAAGCAGATGGGATCTTAAGCAGGAAAATCTACGCTGAGATTCCCCCAAGAGTAGAGTATTCCATTACAGAACTGGGAGATAGCCTCATGCCCATTATAGGCAGCATGAGAGAATGGGGAGAGACCCACATGCCTTAATGCCTTAAACTTCCTGAGGCAGTATTCAGTACTCTAGAGGTCTTTAATAAAGCTACGATAATCTTCCAGGTTGACCGTTTCTCCCAGGCGTTTCCACATAATGGCATTCAGGATTTTTTGAGGGATAAATCTGGCCCCAAACCATGTCTTGCCAGCATAGTTTCCGTAGATGATCCTGGGTTGGTCATTTATGATCCCTTTAATGATAGCCTGGGCTAGGTCTTCAGGAGGAGTCGTGAGAAATTTACCATCAAATTTTTCCGCATCGTCTACGGAGCTCGCAATGTTCGTCTTTATTCCACCTGGATGTACACAGTGAATACTAATAGGCGATTTCTGGAATTCTGCCACCAATGTTTCTGTGTATCCCCTTACGGCAAACTTACTCGCACAGTAGGCAGAGTTATTGGCTGTCCCCATCAGTCCAAAGATGCTGGAAATATTGACTACGGCCCCTTCCTGATTCTCTACTATTTGAGGAAGAAAGATCTGACAGCCATTCAGTACTCCGAAAAAGTTCACTTCCATCACCCTCCTATACATATCTTCAGGAGTTAAATAGGCAGGATAATTACCGCCTGGCATTCCCGCATTATTAATGATGATGTGAGCGTTTCCCCATTCAGACTTAACTTTCTCTGCAAAGGCCTCCATAGAAGCCCTGTCAGCTACATCAAATATGGATGTTAGAATATCCGGAGATGACTGTTCCTCCAATAGGGTAAGGGTTTCATCCAGCCCCTCTTGCTGGAAATCATTCAAAGCCAGTCTGGCTCCTAATTTAGCAAAAGCCATAGCCAATGCACGGCCTATACCTGATCCTGCTCCAGTAATGACTACAATCTTATCCTTGAAATTTTCCATGGTGAATTAGCTAAAGGTCAAATGACCATCATCTATCTTGTTGTACTTGAGTATGCGTAAATCTTTGACATAATTTTTGTGGAGCCGCCAGGGGAACTCCTTGCCTTGTTTGGGGATTTCATTGATGGAGCGTAGCACATAGCCTGAGGAGAAATCTATGAGGGGTATGGTCTCCATATCAGGATTTTGGACTACCGGCATACACTTTTTGATGCCATTGCTGTCCATATGCTTAAGCAGCCTACACACATACATGCAGGTCAGATCTGCCTTTAGGGTCCAGGAAGCATTGGTGTAGCCTACGACTACAGCCATATTCGGATAATTGTCCAGCATGACGCCCTTATAACTAATGGCTTTCCCATGATCCATTTTTTTTCCATTTACATAGAAAACCATCCCTCCCAGGCTTTTTAACTTCAGGCCGGTGGCTGAAACGACTATATCTGCCTTTAGTGTTTTTCCGGATTTCAGGAGAATTCCCTCCTGTATAAAGGAATCTATATGATCCGTTACCATGGTACACTTTCCGTCCCTGATGGTATGGAAAAGATCATTATCAGGAACCAGGCAGAGACGCTGGTCCCAGGGATTATAGGAGGGATTAAAGTGGGGGTCAATGTCGTAGTCTTTGCCTACCACTTTGACTATTTCATCCTGAATATAATCTTTCACCTTCTCCGGGTTTCTCCTGGATGCCCAGAACAGATACATGGATTCCAGTAGGTTCTTCCATCTTGAAAGAGAATGCGCTATACCATCCGGAAAGATCTTATGAACAAAGCGGGCAAAACCATCTTGCAAGGGTCTGGATAAGACATAGGAAGGAGAACGTTGAAGCATAGTAATATGCTTCGTTTTATCCGCCATGGCTGGTATTAAGGTTATGGCTGTGGCTCCACTCCCTATGATCACTACCTCCTTATCTTCATAGGACAAATCCTCAGGCCACTTCTGAGGGTGAACAAATATTCCCTGAAATTTATCTAATCCTTCAAAGTCGGGGGTATAGCCTTCCTCGTAATCATAATAGCCTGTACAAACCATGAGAAAGTTACAACTCATCTCTACGCTTTCTCCTGTAGCCTGATTCATTCCTTTTATGATCCATGTATGATTCTCATCTGACCAGGAAGCTTCTTCCATGCTATGGTTGAATCTGATTTTATCTCCCAGAGAATACTCCTCCACCGTCTCATCCAGATACTCCATGATGACATCTGCCTCAGCAATAGACTGGTGGTACTTCCACGGCTTAAAATAGAAGGAAAAGGTATGCATGTCAGAGTCCGAACGGATTCCAGGATACTTAAACAGGTCCCAGGTGCCTCCAATTCTCTCTCTGGCTTCGAATATGACAAAAGTCTTGTCGGGGCATTTCATCTTAAAATGGCAAGCAGCATCTATTCCAGATAATCCAGCGCCAATAATGATGATGTCAACATGTTCCATTTTCAGGGGTCAAGGACTGAGTGGAGTTATAGGATAGTTATAATACATATTCTCAAGCTGGATGTCAAAGTCCTCTTAACTGACTACATAAAAAAAGCCCGGCTTTTGGCCGGGCAAATTGTTTGAGCACAAGTTCAGATCCTAATAACGAGAATCATCATACCTGGAATTTCTTCTCGCTTCTTCCTCTTCTCTAAGGCGCTGGTCATATAGCTTCCATGCCTTATATCTATCATATTCTCTGTCAGTAAGGTCTCTGGTATCTCTAAGGTCTTTAAACCTTCTGTCATCATCTCTGAACATATCTTCTGTATACCATCTGTCCAGTTCTCTGTATTGCTCCTCCTTATATCTACGCTCTTCTTCCGTTCTTCTATCATCATCTCTTCTTTCCTCGCTTCTATATCTATCATCTTCTTCTCTTCTTCTATCTTCCTCACGGTATCTGTCTTCATCAAATCTTCTTTCCTCACTTCTATATCTATCGTCCTCTCTTCTTTCATCTGTTCTTCTATCTTCTTCCCGATACCTATCGTCCTCATACCTTCTCTCATCGCTTCTATATCTGTCGTCCTCTCTTCTGCGATCATCTTCATATCTTCTGTCCTCTTCACGGTATCTGTCATCATCCCTCCTGCGGTCGTCCTCGTACCTTCTCTCCTCACTTCTGTATCTGTCGTCTTCTCTTCTACGATCATCTTCATATCTTGATTGACTAACCTCTTTCGCTCTAAGCTCATCATCACGATATCTGCTATCTCTCTCAGCTCTATCATCATCTCTGTACCTATCACTATCACGACTATCTCTCCTATATTCAGGTCTTACTTCCTCGCTTTCTCTGTCTCTATCATCTCTCACTCTGATATCAGCATTACCGTTCATCACATCCAGCTCATACTTAAGATCCTCCAGTTTAGCTCTTTCATCATCTATTTTGATAAGCTGATTAGCTCTGGAAGCTTTATTATCTATAATAGACTGCTTAGTTTCTGCCAGCCTTTTCTCCAGTTTGATGGAATCCTGGATCATGTTCTGGTGCTCCTTAATGCTCTTTTCTATCACTTTTCCCTGCTCATCTATGGTCAACTGTAGTTCATACTTCTTCACCTCAAATTCCAATCCTGCCAGATATTCCTTTGCATTGCGGATTTCAGAAGGGTACTCCGCTGATGAAACGAAATTATTGTTCCCAGCAGAAATGAAGAAGGTAACCGTGGAGTTATTGCTACTTTTTCCTGCTTTCTCAACCTTAAAGTGATAATCCATCTGAGAGCTAGACACTTTATTAAAAGTAACTCCCAGAAAAGAAGTCATTGAGCTAGCCACTTTTAGTTTTGGCTTGCTACCCGTTACCGTCTTTATGTCGTTTGTTAATACGGCTCTCACATTTTTCGGCTGACCTTGAACATTGATCGTCAAGGCATTACCAGATTCTTTTTTCAAGAATTTGGCTGTGGTTTCAGTCGCAGTGGGTGTTTGTCCAAATGTGGTGGTATATATTCCCAGACAAAGACAAACGGTCAATACATAGCGTAGCGTCTTCATAATTTTGTTACATTTTACCTTTTGATAGTCGATTAGCCCGAAAGTCACTTACATAGCTGCAATTAGCAATTCTATGTCTCTATAATTCATGGTCATCCCAAATAGAGAAGCCATATTTTTCTTGGTTAGGTGCCTTCTGTACACATAAATCCCCTGCTTTATGCCTTCATCAAACTTCACATAATGATCCAGTCCTCCATTCTCACCAATTCTCACTAGTAATGGACCTAAAATATTACTGATAGCTATGGAAGCTGTTCTTGCTACCCTGGAAGCTATGTTGGGCACACAGTAGTGAATCACTCCATGCTTAATAAAGGTGGGCTCCTCATGAGAGGTAACCCGGCTGGTCTCCACACATCCTCCCTGATCTATTGCCACGTCTATGATGACAGAACCTTCTCTCATCTCCTGGACCATATCTTCGGTTACCACCATAGGCGCTCTTTGACCTGCTCTATAGGCAGCACCTATTACCACATCAGAGGATCTGACTGCCTCCATGATATAGTTATGCTGGGCTACTGAGGTATAGACACTTATCCCCAGCTCTTTTTCTATTCTTCTAAGTTTATAGATTTCTTCATCTATGATCCTGATTCTAGCTCCCATCCCCATAGCTGTCTGGGCAGCATTAAACCCTACTGTCCCAGCACCTATAATAGTTATCTCTGCTGGGGGAATTCCGGTGATCCCTCCCAGTAGTAGCCCCTGGCCTCCTTGCATTCCGGTCAGAAGTTCAGAAGCTATGTGAATGGAGGATACGCCGGCTATTTCACTCAACATTTCCACCAATGGCATAGAACCATCCCTGGAGAGATAAAACTCAAACCCAAGGGCAGTAATGTTCTTCTTTATCAGCCTTTGAATGTAATCAGGGGTCAGACCTCCCATATTGACAGCAGAAATGACTTTCTGATTTTCTTTCAGGAGTTCCTGCTCTTCACCAGAAAGGGGAGAAATTTTCAATATATAATCTGCCTGCTTGAATACGTCTGCTACATTATAGGTAACAATGGCTCCTGCATTAGCATATTCTACATCTGTATATCTGGCACCTTCTCCGGCATCATGTTCTATAAAAACCTGATGGCCATTAGCTACCAGAACAGAAGCTGCCTCAGGGGTAAGGGGAACTCTATTTTCCTGGAAGAAGGTTTCTTTAGGGACGCCTATTTTCAGGCTCTTTCTGGTTTCAGAAATCAGAAGGGCTTTTTCTTCAGGAATGGACCAGGATCCTGGATAAACACCAGAAAACAATGTTTTCTCAATAGATGGTTGGGTTTTACCCATGACGCTCAGTAGTTAACTTTGACTAACCTGCTTGTTTCCGAGAGAACTGAAATGTCTACCCATACAGTGTCTTCCGGTAATAAGCTTTGAATCTTCTCAGCCCATTCTAAGAAACAGTATGAACCCGAATCCAGATATTCATATACCCCTATATCGTAGGCTTCCATCTCTGATTTCATTCTGTAGAAATCAAAATGATAGATATCACCTGCAGGAGAAGAATATTCATGAACGAGGGTAAAGGTCGGACTCACCACATCTTGTTCTACCCCTAAAAATTGACAGAGGGATTTAATCAAGGTGGTTTTACCTGCCCCAAGATTACCAGAAAATGCAAAGATTCTGTGGTCTTTGCAAGTGTGAAGAAGCTGCTCGGCTATGGAAAGATTGTCTTCCAATCCGTAGCTGGTCCATTCTGTTAATCGTTGATCCATACCTCCACTTCGGAAATTAGGCACGAATATGCCTAATTCCTTCCGTAGGGTCAATCAAAATTCTGAATGTCTAATATTTGTTTTTAGGGGTAAGCTCCACTATAGGAATAATCATCTCTTCCAGACTGATTCCACCATGCTGGAAAGTGTCCTTATAGTAGTTTACGTAATAGTTGTAATTATTTGGATAGGCAAAGAAGTGATCCTCCATGGCAAAGACATAAGTGGAAGACACATTAGATTGCGGCAGAAGAGCATCAGAAGGTTTCCTGACCGTGAAGAGATGCTTGGCACCTTCATCATAGTTCAGATTTTTCCCTTGCTTATACCTAAGATTTGTGGTGGTGGTTCTATCTCCTATGATTCTCACAGGCTTCTTCACACGTATGGTACCGTGATCTGTAGTGAGTATGATCTTCACATTTCTCTGACTGAGTTTCTTCAGCAAGGTCAGTAAAGGTGAGAATTCTAACCATGAACGAGAAATAGAACGGTAGGCCGCCTCATTAGGTGCTAACTCTCTGATGATATTCATCTCTGTTCTGGAGTGAGACAGCAAATCAATGAAGTTGTACACCAGTACGTTCAAATCATTGTGCATCAAGTTAAGCACCTGATCTGCCATATTTTTTCCATCCTCATTGGTGATGATTTTATGGTAGCTATGCTTAAGGTTCAGTTTATGGTCTTTTAACAGACCTGCAAACAGCTCTGCCTCATGCATATTCTTTCCACCTTCCTCATCATCATTTAACCACAGCTTGGGATATCTTCTGGAAATGTCCAGTGGAAATAGTCCCGAAAAGATGGAATTACGTGCATACTGTGTCGCAGTAGGAAGAATCCCAAAGTAGGCCTCTTCATTATTTATGTAGAAGAAATCTGAGATAATGCTCTCAAATGCTCTCCACTGGTCATATCGTAAACAGTCTACCAGGATAAAGAATACACTCTCATAGTCTCCATCCAGATGCGGGAATACAGAGTGGGGAATTACTTCTGGAGAAAGTATAGGTTTATCATTTCCTGAAGTATGTAACCAGTCCAGGTAGTTTCTGGCTACAAATCGGCCAAAATTAGTATTAGCTTCACTTAGCTGATTCAGGAGGACCTCTTCCATGCTCTTATCCTCATTCTCCTCCATTCTCCCTTCCCAGAAAATCAGCTTACGGTAAATGTCCTGCCAGTCCTGGAAGTCATTATCCTCGAAGAACTGCATAGCTATGTTCCTAAACTCCTGCTGGTAGCCGGAATTTACTGTCTGGGTAATGAGCTTCTTGTTGTCCAGTACCTTTTTACAGGCGAGAAGGATCTGTGTAGGCTTTACGGGCTTAATCAGATAGTCCGTGATTTGAGCGCCGAGGGCGTCTTCCATGATCTGCTCTTCCTCAGACTTAGTGACCATGATCACAGGCGTATTAGGAGAAACCACCTTGATTTCGGAAAGTACGGTCAAGCCATCCATCCCAGGCATTTGTTCATCTAGAAAGACAATGTCATAGTTTTGATCCTTGATCATCTCCAGGGCGTCAATACCATTGCTGGCTGATTCTACCTCGAAGTTTTTCTCTTTGAGGAACATCATATGACCTTTAAGCAAGTCTATTTCGTCATCTACCCAAAGAATTTTGGCTTGTTGCATGTAAAATGTAGTTAATTCCCTAAAAAATATGCCCCCTGATTAAGGAAGGGACACGATTGGCTTATATACTAAAAAACGGGGTAAAAATTTAAAACAAATACGGGAATTAGCTTTTGTGGAGATTCTTATATGTGTGCTTACGCAAATGAAGAAAAGAAGATTCAATTATTTCCATTCAAACCACTTACTTTCTGACTGAACTCCATTTTGAAGAACATCACAAAAGTACCAGCCCTCCGTCAGGTCCTGCATAGGCACTCTGAACCTGGACTTACTCCCGGAAACAATCTTATCTGACAGGGGTTTGCCTCCCGGGGTATATAAGGTAAATTTGGCTTGTCTATCTCTGCTTGGGGTACTGATTTTCACCTTGATGTAGCCTTTCTTCATCACAGGCTTTATATCCAGAACAGCAGGTATGACCTGGCTCGTCAGTCTGTTTTTAGATCTGGACCTTAGAAACAGAATAAGTCCTACCAATGAAACGATTAACAGAAATAGTAATCCCCACTCTAATACGGTCAACGTCATATCATCTTATCAATTAAGCTTTATCCTATATGTCAGAAAATGAATGAATGAGCTTAGAACAGGGTTGAGACCAGCGTTTTGTCCCGTGGGAAATCCCACGTATTTTGAGCCCGTAAAATGCATTAAACAAAGGAAATTGTTACGCATTAATTAAAAAAAATTGAAAAAAAGTTTCCGCTTCACGAAAATCATCAATGATCCCGTTCATGGGTTCATTGAACTTCCC
>JBCDBC010000085.1:0-10112 GCA_039184535.1 Bacteroidota bacterium
CCGCAACCCCACACGTCTGAACAAGCCCAGTTGGAAGGAAGACCTTAAAATAGGAACTCAGGAGGCGACCGATCTTAATCTGCCTTTAGAACTCGCCTTGTTTTTTGAGAATACGATGGAGGAATTGGCAGCTCTTGACAAAGCAGCAGGAGAACTAAAGCAAGAGGTGGTCATTCTCCATATTTTCAATACATCTCCCTTTACTACTCAAAATGAGACCTTAGAAAAGGTCCTTCCAAGCTTGAGAACGCTCTTCCCTAGAGCTAAAATAGGGGCAGGAACCAATGCCTACTTTACCCATTTGAATCGTGAGAGGTTTTCCGTGGAGGAGATAGACCACGTGGTATTCTCCGTGAATCCTCAAGTGCATGCAGTGGATCACGCTACTATGGTAGAAAACCTGAATACTATACAGCATTCCATAGCTTCCGCCAGAGAATTTGCGGGAGGGAAAGCTATTCATGTAGGCCCCATTAGCCTAAAAATGCGCTGGAACCCTGATGCCATAGGAGAAATTGAGCCTATAGAAGGAGAGCTTCCTTACAACGCAGATCTTAGACAGATGTCCATGTTTGGCGCTGCCTGGACGCTAGGTATGATCAACCAACTGCTCAAAGCTAAGGCAGATAGGGCTACCATCTTTGAGACGGTTGGATTAAGAGGACTTCTGCAGGCCGACCATCCATCCTATCCAGACTTATTTCCTGCTAAGCCGGGTCAGTTATATCCGGTCTTTTGGATCTTTCAGCAAATTCTGTCTAACAAAGCTGCTATCTTCAGGGTAGTGGAAGCTTCGGATCCATTAAGCTTTACCGGACTTGCTTTCGAGAATGAACAAAGTAAGACCATTCTCCTCGGTAGTTTTAGCAGAGAAGAAATAGAGATTACACTCCCTGTTGGGTTTCATGCTGGAGAGTGGATGATTCTCACGGTAGATGATATGATGGAGTTTGGAGAAAGTAGTGAGGTAAATGCTTCAGCTCGTCCTGTAACAGGGAGTACGCTTGTACTACCTCCCTTTGGATTGGCCAAAGTCCAACTTTATTGTAGCTAAGCTGGTTAATGAGGCGACAGATTTGCTCCTGTTTAATAAGTGTCCCTCAAACCATAGCTTTTATGAAAAGACTTGTCATTTTCCTACTGATTTGTTCTGTGGAATCGGCTCTTATTGGTCAAAGCCTGAAAGTATCCGACAACCAACGGTTCCTAGTTACGGAAGATGGAAAGCCTTTTTTCTGGCTTGGAGATACAGCATGGGAACTGTTTCATAGATGTGATAGAGAAGAAGCAGACTTCTACCTGGAGACTAGAGCGGCCCAGGGATTTACCGTCATTCATGCAGTAGCCTTAGCCGAACTGGACGGCCTTCATGATCCTAATCCTTATGGAGAGACTCCCCTAATAGATGATGATCCTTCAAAGCCCAACCCTAAATACTTTGAACATGTAGATTACATCATCTCCAAAGCTGATGAGCTAGGAATGTATGTAGCCTTGCTTCCTACATGGGGAGATAAACTTTTCAAAGCAGGCTGGGGGATAGGCCCTGAAGTACTTAATGCAAATAACGCTGAAGCTTTGGGGAAATGGATGGGAGAAAGGTATAAGGATAGGGATAACATTATCTGGGTGATGGGTGGAGACCGTAACCCCAGAGAAGAGAGTGAGGACATAGCCGTATGGAATGCTATGGCTAAGGGAGTAACGGAAGGAGTAGGCAGTGCAGAAGAAGCCCTGATCACCTTTCACCCTCAGCCTTCCCGGCCGGGCGGATCCTCTAACTGGTTTCATCAGGAAGAATGGCTGGACTTCAATATGCATCAAACAGGACATTGTCCAAATCAAGCTACCTATGAAATCATAGCCCATGATTATAACCTTAGCCCCACCAAGCCGGTCATAGATGGAGAACCTCTCTATGAAGACCACCCTAACTGTTTTAATGCTAAGGAGCTAGGCCATAGCGTCCCCTCAGACATAAGGAGAATCATCTATTGGAATGTGTTTGCAGGTAGCTTCGGCCATAGTTATGGCTGTCATGCTGTATGGCAAATGTTTACCCATGATAGGGATCCCATCAACTACCCTCTAAGGCCATGGAAGGAAGCCCTTCAATTACCCTTAGCCAACCAGATGAAGCATCTTAAACACCTTATGCTTTCAAGACCCTTTTTAAGCAGAATCCCTGATCAGTCTATGGTAATCAGCGAGCAGGATGATGATGAAACCTATGTCATAGCTACTAGAGATGAGGAGGGCAGTTATGCCATGGTATATTTTCCTACGGGAAAAACCATAGAACTGGACCTAACCAGCCTGAATGGGGGTATGGTTTCTGGCTGGTGGTATGATACCAGAACCGGTGTGTCCTTTCAGGCAGCTTCCTATCCTACAGATGAGAGGGTGGACATCATGCCACCTTCCCAAGGGAAAGGAAATGACTGGGTACTGGTCCTGGATGCACAGGAAAATCATTTTGGGAGGCCTGGAACTCCTTTACTTGAATAATGAGGCGATCTCAGCATGATCCTCCTCTGTTCGAATGGCTTTTTCTACAAACTGAATTCGGAACCTTAAGTGGCTAGTAAGTAATGGCTTGGCTCCTTCGGCCCTGCCAAATCCAAAGACTACCATCCCATCATCTGACGCTATTCCTGCCTTGGAGTTTCCCAAATAAGAAAAGGTATCAGAGAGCGTATCTGGTTCTACTTGAGAAATCAATAGCACTCTATCTACCAGAGTATGGCCTACATATGCCCAGGAAATCTGATCGAATAGCTTATCCCCCTTGTAATAATCCCATTGAGTGGTAAGGGGTCCTCCCTTATCATAGCCGAAATAGCTATTCTCAGGATCAAACATTCCTCCCGGAGTTCCCTCATATAAAAACCAATACGCATGATCTGGATCTACAGATAGAATGTTGACTTCAGCTTTTGTAGGCCAAAATGTCCACTCCCAACTCCATTTCCCACTTAGACTTGTGGACTTAATAGTATGCCCATCTACCTTGACAGTGGTGCATAGATTATGGCCTGGATGGCCTGCTCCGCCATCCTCAGACTGAAATACAAAATTTGGAAGCCCTCTGAATGCGGAGGCTGCTGATGCTGGATATTCATCCCAGGGCTTCATCTTAAATCCTATCCAATCTTTCAATTCTTTATCAAATAACCGAGACATTCCACCCCCTGCCTTATCGTAAAAGAAAGTAGCTTCAGATGTACGTATGATAAAATGATCTCTCCCTTCATACGTCCCCTCTGTGATATGGACATAAGGGGAGTGAGAAAGCTGGAAGGTTTGGCTTTGAAAGAGCAGCAAGATTAAACTCAGCATCAAAATGGGAATAATCCCTCTTTTCAATAAGCATGGATTAATTTTCTTCATCTTGCTTCTTTTCAGTGATATTTAACCAAACATCCAGGCGCGGCGTCTTCCAGGTATAAGGCTTGCCCATTACGTCCAGGTCTCCATCCCCATCCAGGTCTACCAGCCTACCTTCATGGACCGCAAATCCACGAGCTACTACATGCTTGGAGAAGTTTCCTTTTCCGTCTCCCAGGAGGATTCTTATTTCAGAATCTGGATTTCCTTCGCCAAACCGCATTTCTGCGTTGAAGATATCCATGTGTCCATCTCCATTGAAGTCCAGTATGTCCAGGGAGTGTCCATTATCTACCTCGGAGATTAGTTCTTTTCCTATCCAGCTTCCATCCTTCCATTCGTACATAAGTAATGGTCCCAGTCCGTCTCCAACCACCAACAATACTTCAGGTTTTCCTCCTTCTATCAGTTGCCCTGCGGCTGAGCGGGTAAAGGTGTAGCTAGCATCTATAATATGTTCTTCGAATATGCCATCCTGAAAGGTAAACCATCTACCACCTGCTACAACATCCTCTATCCCATCTCCATTCATGTCGAAGGCAAATAAACCTTCATGTTCATTAGTTCCTCTCCAAGCAGGATAGGTACTTCTCGGCTCCATTTCTCCATCTGTTGTATAGGTGTAAGCTGCTTGGTAGGTCCACTCCTCAAGTTTCTTAGGATTCTTCGGAAGTTCAGCATAAAAGAGTCCATTAGATCCCTGATTCCAGAATAGAAGTTCTTTTTGCCCATCTCCATCAAAGTCTATGAATGCCTGATCATGATGCTTATTTCCCCCACTTTTCTTGATGTAGTGGCGTTTCCAGGGGGTAGCCGGATCCAAATTAGGATAAGGGTTTTCCCACCACCATACTTCATTGCTTTGGGATTCCCCCCCAAATACTATATCAGTATCTCCATCTCCGTCTATGTCATAGCTGGCAGAACCTGCCTCTATCCGCAAGGGGGTGTTATCTATGATATGTCTTTCCCATCCATCTTCTGTTTTGATGAGCCCTATGACGGAAGGAGCAATAGTTCTATCAGTAATGAAGATATCATTCTTACCATCTTTGTTGACGTCTGTTACCAGGGAGGCTGTTTGCTCTGTACTTCCGTTGGTCATAGGGATCTCACCACGACTTGTACTTAGGTGCTGCCACTGAAACCTTCCATCCTTCCAGTCATTTCTCCACACATGCACTTTCTCATACTGGTCCCAGCCTATACCTGCCAAGTCCAGATCGCCATCATTATCTAGGTCTACTAATTGTGTACCCAGATGGTTTTCCTTACCCCTGTCCAGAATCACCTTTGTAAAGTTTCCTTCTCCATCATTCTCCCAGAGCTGGGTTTCCAGGCGGGGGCCTTTATGTTCATTGGTGATCAGGTCTATGTCTCCGTCCTCATCTATGTCTGCTATATCCAGATTATTCATGGAATATTGGGTCACCACCCTGTTTCTAACCCATTTTTCTGCCTTAGGACTTTCTCCCTGAGCAAACCAGAACAAGTTTCCATCTGGTTCCTTGCCAGGGTAGCGTTCTTCTGCTATGATGATATCTGCTTTGCTATCGCCATTGAGGTCTGCGACTTCCACCCTATCTATAGGATGATTACTCTGTCCGATGACTGTAGGCGACCAGGCTTCTGCCTGACCTGTATTCTCAAACCACACTACGATAAGGGGTTCATCCCCTCCTTCTGGTCTTCTCCCTGCTGCCAAATCCATATCCCCATCTCCATCTATATCGCCAATTCCTATGCCTTCATCCGAGGTGTTCTGAGCTACCAAAGTGATGGGCCATTCTCCTTTGGTAGGTTTTTTAGGAACTTCCACCAGATAAATATTGCCATCTCCTGCTATGACAAATTCTTCCTTACCACCCTTGATTAGTTGTCCCCTTTCAAAGCCCTGACTATTGGTATGAGAGGTTTGGGGAATGCTACCTATGACTTGTGAGCGCCACTCAGTACCTTCTGTATTGCTGGCTTCCAGCCATATCAGTTCCGGTAGTGCCTGAGCAATAAGGTCTGTATACTCGTCCCCATCCACATCCATGACCAGAATTCCATCTACATTGATAGGAAGCTCTACTCTTTTCCAAGAGTCTGTCATATCTCCTCCAGGATTGAGGTATACATATCTTCCTGTGAGAATATCCAATTGGTCATCTGAATTTATTCTTCCCAAATCCAATCCAAAATATCTGAGCCAGGAAGGCTCTTTTGAGTCTCCCCACTTTCCTTTGGCATCATCTACTTCTATATATTGCCATGAGGAATGTACTTGTTGGGCAGTTACCCAGAAAGGGATTATGCTGAGTAGAAAGGAAAAGATGATTCGGTTCATTTCACTATTGGTTATAAGGGTGAGATAGATGGTTAGATCGATTTGAAGCTTTCGGGATTAGGACTTAAACCTGTCCAGCCTCCATCTATGGTGATAGTTTGTCCGTTAATATGTTTTGCCTGGTCTGATAGGAGAAATAATACACCTTCCGCTATGTCCAGGGTGGTACTTACTTTTCTGTTAGGATTAACTTGTTCCCATTCAGTCTGATAGTGCTCATGCTCTAGGGTTCTTTCTGTTAGGGTGGCTCCTGGTGCTACCGCATTGATGGTAATTCCGTAAGGAGAGAGTTCTGGTACCAGCCCTCTGGCCATCATTCTCAGTCCTGCCTTAGTGATGGCATATCCTGTCAGTTGGGGATAGGCACTAATCCCTACCACAGAGGACATCACAATGATTCGGCCTCCTTGACCTGCTTCTCTCATGTGATTAGCTCCAGCTTGCGCTAGGAAAAAGGAACCCGCTAGGTTCAGTTGTAGCATTTTGTCAAGCTGCTCAGGAGGGAAGCTAAAAAAATCTCCTCCAAGGGTAATACCTGCATTAGCGATGATAAAGTCCAGACGGCCCAATGTGGTCAGACAGCCCTGAACCATGTCCTGTATGAAACCATAAGAAGAAGCATCGCCAGCCAGGGCATGGCATTTTCCAGGGAAAGAAGCATTGATGTTCTCCTGGGCTTTATTTGCCAAGTCCACATCAATATCGTTCAGGAGGACATAAGCTCCCTTTTTAGCAAGTTGGTAGGCAATTTCATAGCCTATGCCTTGCCCAGCTCCTGTAATAATGGCCGCTTTATCTTGAAAAGAACTATTCATCTGATGACTCATGAGGGAGTTAGTAAAATTTTCAGGGCCTTTTTCTCTTCCATCAGGGAGAATCCTTTCTCCCATAAGCTTAGAGGAAGTCTATGGGTAATCAGGTCTTTAATCTTTACCTTTTGTTGGCTGAGGATTTCCAGGGTTCTGTGCCAGGTATCGTAGGTATAGCCGACTGAGCCTTTAATCTGGATTTCCCTAAAGGCTACCAGGTCCCAGGGTAGAAGAATGTCTTGCCCAAAGTGGCCTACTTGTATGTACTGTCCTTTGGGCCGCAAAGCTTCCATGCAGTTCCTCGCAGAACCTTCTACGCCTGCTACTTCGAAGGCCAAATCCATCATCTGACCTTCCGTAAACGCTTCCAAAAGCTGGGGGATGACATCTTTCCCAGCTACTAATACTCCCGCTGCACCATACTTCAGGGCCATCTTAAGTCTGAAGGTGTCTGCCTCAGTACCTATGACCCAGGTCTTCACTCCATTTCCTATTAATAGCTTCAGAATCAAAAGGCCTATTGGACCCGGCCCAGAAACGATGGCTTTATCTCCCAGTTTACAGTTGGCAATATCGTTTACTGCATGTACAGCTGCTGCCAGAGGTTCCACAAGGGCACCTTCCTCTGTACTTACTTCATCAGGTAAAGGAAAGAGCTGATCTGGCCTGACAGACACATAACGGGTAAAGGCTCCATGCACTCCATGTCCCATCCCTCTTCTGTTCCCACAGAACATGAAGTTACCCATCAGGCAATGTGTACAGTTTCCACAGGTTATGGCTGTCGCTCCTAAGACGGAGAACCTCTTTTCTTCTGGTATATTTGTATCGCCCTTATCTATTACTCTCCCGGTAAACTCATGTCCCAAGATCACAGGAGGGTAGTTTTTGAACGTATCATGGTAGACATGTAGGTCAGTGCCACATATGCCACACATATCTACTTCCATCAATACCTTTCCAGAGGAAAGCTCAGGCTTAGGCATATTCTGAATCCTCACATTCCCTTTTCCCTTTTTATATTTTACCAATGCTTCCATAGAGTAGATTGTGAATTAATCTGCTGGATCAAATAAGAAACCCAGCGTTTCTATGCCATCAGAGGTGTAGGTTCCATAAAATCCTCTAATCTTTCCTTTGTCTCTATGAAGACTGAGAGAAAAGGCCGTATCTCCTCCTTTTCCACCAAACTCTGAGGAAGAATTATCTTCATCAAATAGAAACTGTATGGCGTCCAAAAACCATCCGCTTCTTCCCGCTATGCCAACTAGTACCTGAGTGTCTGCCAGCTCATAAGCTGCTTGCCAGTTTCCCTCTGTATTCCCAATGGTCTGTTCCTTTATTTCACTTTTCTCAGTGAGTACCTGAAACCTGATCCCTTTGACTAGAGAGAGAGGGGCAGCCCCAAGATTTACCTGAATACGTTTGAGTTGGCCTTCTAGCTCCATCTTGAATGGCGTTCCTTCCGCGCCTGTGGTTCCTCCCACCAGGGCAGTTTTGTGAAGAGCTGCAGGCCCTGGTTTAGCTGCTAGTTCCTGAGGGATTCTGCTTAGTGGCCTAACACTCACGGATTGTATAGTTACGTCAGAGTTATGGGGAACCAGACAGAGGGCGCCTGAAGGGTAATCATACTCTTCATATCCTTCAATGTCCCACTCCACAGGTTCTGATTGCCCTACTATCCATTGTTTAAATCTGTATCTGCTGCGTCCATCTTCCATGGTAGCTATCTGGGTTCTGACTCTAAGAAGGGTGTTTAGAGGGACAGAATTTCTGTTTGAGGTATACCTATGTGGCTTCTCTGGATCTGCGCCGTCAAAGAGAATTCTCCATCTGGCACTATCAGGATGTGGTTTTAAAAGCATTTCCCCCTGAGCTCCTAAGGGAAACCATTTTCTGGAAGGCTGCCTTCCATCTTTATGATGTCCTCTCCACCTCATAGCTACCCCAAAGTGGGAAACATTATAGGTAGGAGGACCAGGAAGGGAGGGTGTAAAGCCCTGTATGCTAAGAATGACATCAGCTTCATAATTCTTCCAGCTACTATCCCCCATAGATAATACTCTGTCGTAGTAAGGTTCTGAAGTCTTGACTCCCTCAGGAGTTAGTTCCCATTTTCCATCAAGTATTTGTACTACTTTTTGGAGAGACTGGACCTTTCTAAAGTCGAGTGAATAGGGCAAGGGCCATTGTTTATCATGCTGAATATGTAGATGTACTTTCTGTGAAACGCTTGGCTGACCATTTTTCCAGGCCTGAAGGAGGAGGTGGTTTTCTCCTTCGCGGAGTATTTTCCAGGGGATTTCCACATTAAAGTCTCCTTCTCTGGCTAACCTGTGTAGATCTGATCCTAAGGTTAGCCTTCCACCTACTGATCCATTGAGAGAATAGGTAAGGCTATCAAGTTGATCTATGGGCGATATATTGCCCAGGACGTTTACCCACCTTTGTGCCTTCCCTTGGTAGCCGAAGTACTGTTGGTCCCCATACCATACGTCTATCACAGGACTACTTTGAGCGTGAAGAATGGTAGAGGAACTAATCAAAAGGAGAAAAGGAAGCCAAGTAAGGTGGCTAATAAAGAATTCACATGGCGTATATGTGCTTTTTCTTTTCATTGGAGCAAGTAGCCTAATAGGTAGAAAGTCTTACTGAAAGTAGTTGGATTTACCCTTACATACTTTCACAATCTTTTCTATTTTTTGAACTATATTGAATTATTTATCTATTTTTCTTTTGTTTTTAGAAAGAAAAGTTCAATTAATGGTGTGAAAGCTGTACTTGAGAAAGTTCCATCCAGTCCTACGCTTTCCTTTTTCATGAAGGAAGAAATCCTTCCTTACATCAAGATTGGTTGGCATTTCCATCCGGAGTTTGAGCTAACTGCATTTACAAAAAGCACAGGTAAGAAACTCATAGGGGATCATCTAGGGCGTTTTCAGCCTGGCGATGTATACCTCATAGGTCCCTCCCTTCCTCATTACATGCGGAATGATGATCTCTATTATCAGGGGCAGGAACTACAAATTAGGGCATTAGTGGTACATTTTAGTGCTGACTTTCTGGGAAGCACCTTTTTCTTACTTCCTGAATTACGCGCTGTCCAACAGCTATTACAAGCTGCTGGTAGGGGACTGCATTTACAGGGAGAGTTGGCGAATTCAGTATCCCAAAAGATGGAAGTAATGTTAAGGCAGGAGGGCTTACCTAAACTTATGGGCTTAATCCAGATTTTGTCAGACATAGCGGACTCCGGAGATTATATACCTCTTGCATCTGTAGGCTTTCAAAATCTACCTGCTCCTAAAGATTCTGGCCCCATAGGGGAGGTTTACCAATACCTTTTTGAGCATTTTAGTGAGGATATAAGCCTGGAAAATGTATCCCACCTGGCCAACATGACCCCTTCAGCTTTTTCCGCCGACCTGCTCGGGAACACGCCCTGATCCATACTCTTCGCGAACAGGATACTCAGAGGGTTTTCCAATTCTTCTCTGCACTCTTTGGTGACACGCGCACTTATGCTGTCCGGGCCACATGCTTTGTGGATTTCCAGGTCATTCAAGATGGCCCGAACACGATCC
>JBCDBC010000086.1:0-10099 GCA_039184535.1 Bacteroidota bacterium
CTTCTGAAACTCTTCAGCTGTTAATTCCTGAAATACAGCCTGAGAACCATCACTTAAGACACAATTGGCTTCCAGTACATGCTCACGAGTGGTACCGTACACGATAGAGTAGGATCCAGAGGAATTATTCCCCACCATACCGCCTATCATGGCTCTATTAGCGGTAGAGGTATTTGGGCCAAAAAAGAGTCCATAGGGCTTTAAGTAATGGTTAAGCTCATCCCTCACCACGCCCGGCTGTACCCTCACCCAACCCTCTTCCTGATTTACCTCCAGGATCTGATTCATATAGCGGGATACGTCTACTACTATGCCATTCCCTACGCACTGACCTGCCAGAGAAGTCCCAGCGGCACGTGGGATTAAGGAAAGCTTCTCCTGTCTGGCAAATATGATCAACTGTATGATATCCTCGGCATGCTTGGGCATAGCTACTGCAGTAGGCATTTCTCTATAGACCGATGCGTCTGTAGCATAGAGGGTACGCATCATTTTGTCATAGTACATGTCCCCATCCAGAGAGGCTTTTAAAATGGATAGTTTAGAAGATAAATCACTGCTACGGCTCATCCTTAACACTTACTTTCTGATCGTATAAATGAGGAAAGCGAAAATATAGAAAAATGTTTATGTCAATATAGAGTATTCCTAACTTCTCGTAAAGAAGATATAGTCAGTGGCTGGAGGAGTGAAGCCTGATTCCCTTATTTTAACAGATATATGGGCTCTGTGGTGGGTAGAATGATTAATAACATGGGCCAGAATATCTACTACTTTACTTGAGTACAAAGCCCCTTTGCTGTTTTGATAAGAAATGATTTTCTGGAAAAAGTCCTGTTCTACTACTTCTAAAAAGCTTAGATAGCGTTCATTTTCTATCTCCAATCTTTGTTCACACTCTTCAAGTGGGTAAAGAGTATGTACCCCTGTGGTAGTTTTACCTTCTAATATCCTATCCAGCCAGATAGTCTCAGCATTAATTATATGGCTCATCCAATAGGTTGTCTTTTCCAGGTTGATCTGGTTTTCTATTAAGGAGTGGAGGATCTTTTTACTTCCCCAGAGATTGTAGGTATAGAGATCGGAAAAATAGTCCTTCATGGTTGGGATATTTTCACAAAGAAACAAAAAGCTTGATTAGCAAGTAGGTCTGTAACCAAAAATGCTCTTCGAGACTCATCTAACAGAACATCAGAGGGATTTTGAATTTGTTCTGGTAGAGAAATTTCGGATTGATACTGGGTAGCAGGATCTATCCATCCTATTCTTCCGGTTTGATGGAGATCCTCCCAGTCAGTATAAAAAAGTGCTCCTTGTGTGGTGAGCTGTATCCCATCCAGAAAGCCGTTTGTAGATCCTAGCCTTGTAGGTTCACTCTTAGGATCTTCAATAGAAAGGGAGAGAATTTTTCCACTTCCATCATGTTGAAACTGAGAAATGAGGAGGGATTGGGTAGCTTGATCAAAGGCTATTCCATTAGGGGAGGAAATCTGATCTGTAAACAGTCGTGTATTGAGTGTCTTGAGAGAAGTGCGGTAAATTCTGTTAGTGATGTTAGCTGTAGCATAAATAAATTCTTCTCCGTCATAGGCTATTCCGTCAATCATGGCTCCCAGGTAGCTGATGTCCATGAGTTGCTCACCACTATTCAGGTCAAAGCCCTTCACTCTATCTATATCTGAAACCAGTAAGGTAGTATCAATGACTAACAGATCTGAGGGGGCATTAAGTCCGTAGATGAAGTGCCAGCTTACGATTTCACCGTCTGGTCTAATCTTGCTTATATATCCATCCCCATCTTCTGTTACTGGTAAAAGTCTTGCCCCTATGCTAGCCACATAATAGTAGTTACCATCCGTACAGATGGCGCTTGGTGTGGCTAAGCCTTTGATGATTTTTACTTCAGAGAAAGAATCCACCTGTAAGGGAGGAGCTTGCTGCTGCTGGCAGGAATACATGAACAAGGCGCACAGAAAGAGGGCCCCCAATCTTTGGAGACTTATCCATGTGCATGCTGTCAATACCCGTTTCATTAAGCTAAAAACAGATTTCCCCTATTTTGATTCAATTTCTTTTACGAAGAAATAGCTTCCATGGGTGATTGTTGGCTGAGGTACTTACTCACGATGTCGGCAGCTCTGGAAGAAGCTCCTACATCCCCAAGTTTAGCTCTCAACTGGGCGTAGCCCTCCATCACCCGATTCGTTTCTTCTCTTTCCATTAGCTTGGAAAGTTCTTTCTCCAGGCTATCAGGGTTAAACTCATACTGGATTAATTCTTTTACCAGGGGCTGATCCAGAATCAGATTGACCAGACTGATGTACTTTACCTGTACCAATCTTTTTCCTATGGCATAAGAAATAGGAGAGCCAGAATAGCATACTATCTGGGGAACCTTATGGAGACCCGTTTCCAGGGTAGCAGTTCCAGAAGTAACTAATGCATAGGAAGCCTTGTGTAGAAGATCATAGGTCTCATTCATAATCAGGTTGACAGGTGCATCACCTATGAGTCCCTGATAAAAGGAGGCTTCCTGGCTAGGTGCTCCTGCAATTACAAATTCGTATTCTGGAAACTTTGTTGGTAGGCTTAGCATGACCGGAAGCATCCGTTTAATTTCCTGCTTCCTACTTCCAGGCAGCAAAGCCACTATGGGTTTGCTGATAGGACCATCATCATTCTCAGAAATCACATCTAACAGAGGATGCCCAACGAAATCTACTACCACTCCTTCATTTGCATAGAAGGTTTCCTCAAATGGGAGAATGACCATCATCTTGTCTACAAACTTCCTGATGGTTTTGATGCGGCCTTTTTTCCATGCCCAAAGCTGCGGAGAGATATAGAAGATGACGGGTAAACTCAGCCCTTTAATAAACTTGGCCATTCTCAGATTAAATCCTGGATAGTCTACCAAGACCACTGCATCTGGTTTCCAGTTGAGAATATCCTCCTTGACAGCCCTAAATAATTTCCTGATGGTTCCCAGGTTTTTAATGACTTCCCAGAACCCCATGAAATTGATGTCCTTTATGTGAGCTATGAGGCTAGTTTGTTGTTCCGCCATCTTATCTCCGCCCACACCTCTTACTTGTAAATCAGGGTGCTTCTTATTGAGAGACTTAATTAGGTTGCTGGCATGCAAATCCCCGGAATCTTCCCCCGCTATGATAAATAATTTCATGCCTGATATTTGATTAGGAGGTTAACTGGAAATCCCAACTATTCAGCCTACTGAGGTCTTCATGAGAAGTGAGGTCATGCATCATAGGAGTAATTGATACATATCCGTGGCTCAGTGCATATTCATCCGTATCCTCACCTTTATCTTGTAAGTCAAAGTTCCCGGTTAACCAGTAATACTTACGGCCATAAGGATCTGTACGTTCATCAAATTCTTCTACCCATCTTCCTACAGCCTGGCGGGTAATCTTAAAGCCTGCCAATTCTTCTATAGGCACATAAGGAATATTAACATTTAGGAGGTGTCCTGGTGTAAGTGGGTGTGCCAGTGCTTCTGCTATCACGGTATGCACTACTTTTTTAGCTGTACTCATATCTCCACTATGAGCAAAATGACAAAGGGAAAAACCAATGGAAGGAATACCCTGAATAGCCCCTTCCCTGGCAGCAGATAAGGTGCCGGAATAGATGCTAGAAACGGATGAGTTAGCACCGTGGTTGATTCCTGACAGAATAAGGTCAGGCATATGATCCATGATCACACCGGTAGCCAGTTTTACACAGTCAGCGGGTGTCCCACTCACTGCAAAACCCGTTAATTCTGAAGGGAGATGTTCTTCATACACCCTAAGCGGCTTTCCTATACTTATGGCATGTCCCATTCCACTTTGGGGGCTGTTAGGAGCTACCACAGTAACATCTCCAAAAGTCATAGCTACTTCAATCAGGGCCTGGATGCCGGGAGCATGTATTCCGTCATCATTGCTTATCAGGATACTTGGCATAGTTGATATTCTCGTTCTTGTGTAAAGTAAGCCCCAAATGTAAGGACTTAGTTGGTAGGATGGAATGCTCTGGGTGGATTCATTCTACTTTTCTCTCAAACCTCAAATGAGAAAGCTTGTTTGGCCTAAATCATACCTCTGGCCTTGATCTCCAGGTATTTGTTGACAGAGTTTACGGTCAACTTCTCAGGTGGTGTGAGAATAGAAGCTATGCCATGGGTTTCTAGTTCTTTCACTATCTGCCTTTTCTCAAAGGCAAAGCCTTCTCCTATGGTCTTTATGTACATCTCCTCAATGTTATCCGGAGAACTATTCAGTAGATCCCTTAGCTCTGTATTCTCAAAAAATACCACTAACAGCAGGTGGTTTTTGGCCAGCATTTTTAAATAAGGGAGCTGCCTACGCATAGCATTTAAGCTTTCAAAATTGGTGAATAATACCAGCAGGCTTCTGTGGGAAATTTTTCTTTTGGTAAAAGAGTAAAGTCTATGGAAGTCAGATTCCAGAAACTTGGATTCCTGGTTATACAGAATCTCCATGACCTTCCTGATATGGGTGGTCTTATTACTGGCAGGTAGATGGGCGTGGATCTTATCTGCGAAAGTAACCAACCCTCCCTTATCACTTTTGTTAATGGCTATGTTGATGAGTACCAGAGAAGCATTGATGGCATAGTCCAGAAGGGTCATCCCTTGGAAGGGCATCTTCATTCCGCGACTTTTATCCAGCAGGCAGTAGATGTTCTGCGCCTTCTCATCTGTAAACTGGTTGACCATAAGTTTACCAGTGCGCGCCGTAGCATTCCAGTTGATGGTTCGGTAATCATCTCCCCGCACATAATCCTTGATTTGCTCAAACTCTGAAGAGTTCCCCAAACGACGAATCTTTTTAATGCCCGCCATGGTAAGGCGATTAGAGATGGCAAGTAGCTGGTATTTGCGCATTTGGATGAAGGAAGGGTAGGTAGGGACCATATGTGGCTTACCTATCTGGTACCTTCTCTTGATCATACTGATAGGGCTGGACACAAATATGTTTGTCACCCCAAAGTGATATTCTCCTCTTTCTACCGGTCTCAGATCATAGCTGATAACATCCTTTTCTCCGGAGGGAATAGAGAGCCTGAAATCCTGGTCCCTGATCTGAAACTGGAAAGGGGTTTCATCATTTACGGCTATACGGATGAGGTGAGGGTATAGGTTATTTAGGTGTACTTCTACCGGATTAGGATCCCCATTGGAGAATTTCTCAGGTAATACTCTTTTAGCAGAAATGCCACTCGGAAAGCGGTAGAGCATCCAAATATCCAGGAAGAAAATGATGATAAAACTTAAAGCAGTGGCTACGGCAATCGGAAAAAGGACTGGAAATAAATAGGAAAGGATAAATACGCCCACTAGACTTCCTCCTACAAGAAAGAATCTTGGGTGTAAAAATAATGACTTAAGAATGGCTTTCATGGCGCAAGTAATTTCCTATTTATCTGGGGATTTCTATAGTCCCAATCAACTTCTTAATTACATCCTGAGGGGTAGCTCCTTCCATCTCTTTTTCAGGTGCGAGAATAATTCTATGCTTTAAAACATGTATGCTCACTAGCTGTATATCCTCAGGTGTTACAAAGTCTCTTCCTGACATAGCAGCGGCTGCTTTTCCTGCATGCATGATGTTGAGAGAGGCCCTTGGAGAGGCGCCCAGGAAAATGTCCTTATTTACTCTTGTGCTATTCACGATCTGCACGATGTACTCCATCAGGTTTTTATCCATATGAATATTGTTGATGGTCTGCTGTGCTGCTGCTATTTCTTCTCCAGTAATGATAGAACTCAGAAAATCCAGCGGATCAGAGCCTTTTCTTTCATGGAAGCTTTCCAGCATATCCACTTCATGCCCTGCTTCCGGATAGCCTATTTCCAGTTTGAAGAGAAAACGGTCTAGTTGAGCTTCCGGTAGGCGGTAGGTTCCTTCCTGTTCCACCGGATTCTGGGTAGCTATCACGATGAAAGGCGCTTTCATGATATGCCTTTTCCCGTCAATGGTAATCTGACGTTCTTCCATCACTTCAAAGAGGGCAGACTGAGTTTTGGCAGGTGCTCGGTTAATTTCATCTATGAGAATGAGTTGGGAGAAAATAGGTCCTTCCTTAAACTCAAACTCTGTGGTGGTAGGATTGAAGATGCTGGTACCCAGCACATCAGAAGGCATGAGGTCTGGGGTAAACTGAATCCTGGAAAAGCCTATCTGTAGGGCCTTTGCCAGGGATTTAGCCAGCATGGTCTTAGCTACTCCGGGAACCCCTTCCAGCAGCACATGACCGTTTGCCAGGATGGAGATCAGTAGTAAGTCTATGATCTCATCCTGCCCTATGATGACCTTCTTAATCTCAGTAGAAATTTTTTCTACCGTCTGACTGAAGGGTGTCAGGTCTATTCTTGAGGTGAATAAGGGTTCTGTCGTACTTTCTGTTGTGTCAATTTCAGACATATGAACTAAGAATAATTGATTCGATTACAAACTGACTTCCTGATAAAAATTATTCAGGCCGTGATTTAACTCCATAAATTCATTCTCAGAAACTGAGGTTTGGCGCTGAATGGATTCGACGAGCCGTGTCAGGTTCTGAATAGTCTCTACTTGGATTCCGGTTTTTCCAGCTACCTTTTGGGTAAACTCCTCATCCAAAGAGGAGACTTCTATTCCATACTTATGGTATATATAAGATAGCCAAAGCTTTATCTTTTTATCACAAAGTTCTTTATGGGTACTGTTTTGGTAGTATAACCTACCGATGGTTTCTGTAAAATCCAGGGTAGAATTAGGAAGAGGGAGAATGACCGGAATCATACGCTGCTTCCTTTTCGCTTCAAATATCCCAAAGATGAGCCCCATCACTATGGTCATCCAAAAGGCCCATTTTAGTCCTTTCTGGCTCAGAATATATCTAAGAGGATTATTCTGACTAGCTACCTGTTGCAGATTTTTCTCCTTGTAATACTCATCCCAAATAATCCGTTCTGTTTGCCTATTCAGATGAGATAAGGCGGTTTCTACATACTCCAGATTGGGCCCAGAAAGCATGTGGTAGTTTGTAAATGCCAAAGGAGAGGTGCACACAAATAACCTCCCATCTTCTATATCTACTTTGAGCATGTTTATGCTATCCTGGTTGTTCACACTTAGCGCAATGGGTACTAAAGGTGTCTCGGCTTCTTCCTCCTTGCTCATAGAGTATCCTAACTCAAAAGCATTAAAGTAGTATCCCGTCTGTTCGACTAAGGTGGGGTTCAGAAACCTGGAAATGGCCGTATCCCCAGCACTTAGGCTGTCTGTGCTACTTCCATTACCGAAGAAAACAGAAGGGGGATTAATCTTTATACCTAAAGTATCAAGTAACTCACTAGGCATCTGATGGGTAGCCAGGAAGGCATCATTCCCCATTGAGATAAAGTACAGTAGTTCTTCCACATCCCATGGATCTAGTGGGAGGGTATTATTAATAAGAAATATGGTACTGTGTTTATCATATAGGGCGAGGTTCTCAGTATCTTCCTCGTAGATCAGATCTGCTTCTGGATTAAGGGTATTAAACAAGCGCTTTTCTGTTTGTCTAATATCAGCCTCAGGGAAGAATTTCATAATCTCCTCCTTCAGCACATACGATCCATAGGGAGATTTCTCTTTTCCTGAGAAGGAGAATGACCAATCAATTTCTTTTTTCTCTAGACCAATAGTAAGGACTAAATACAGCGTAGTAAAGAGGGCGAAGAATAGGTAATACCCATAGTTTCTTTTCATGCTCTCTGGCCCTCCATACCATGTTGAAAGTGCCTAAAGATACCCTCAATGATCTTAAACTGCTCGTGATCTACGGCAAAGTCTCCATACCATACGTATTCATAATGCTGAGTCAGGGCTTTAAAGTCCTGCTGGACTGTTTTTCCTTTCAGCTCTCTATAATACTCCCAATTGGTCTTGTCTGGCTTCCAGCTTATCCATTCTCTTTCTGTTAGCTTTTTCAGGGTTTCCAGGTAAAGAAGCCTCACTCCTTTTTTGAAGTCCCTTTGATCAACCGCTTCTTTTATTAAGGCCTCAAAATCCAGTTCTTGTAAATCCTCCTCTGTAAGGCCAGGCCCATCTACAAACTTTTTAGATTTAGCCAGAAAGCTGCTGGGGCCTACTTTAATAACTAGAAAAATAATTCCAACGACGGCGAAGACCGCTAGAGCATATAGAATGATCTTGAGAAAGTAATTTCCTCCCTTCCCTTCCTCCATGAAAAAGCGGGAAAGATAAAGGAGAAACTTATTCCACCAGCTGAGTTCAGGGGGGTGGAGATAATATGAGAATTCTTTGTCTGCCTGGTAATTCTTTATCGCACTATCAGGTATGCTTTGGACTTCTACCTTAGTGGTATCTACGGCCATCTCTTGATGGTAGGTCTGTGCAGATAGGCATAGAGGAAATAGTAACAAAGAACTTAGCAGTCCTTTGAGCCATAGGATATACTTCCGGCTAGCCAACTCTTTATTCATATTAAAAAAGGCAGTGAGAGTAAATATAGGATTTATTGCTGTGTAGGTAAATATTCTGAGCGTGAAAATTTTTTCAAACCTTACGTTAATTTCAAGCGCCTCGAAACTTGAAAAGGATAAATAAAATAATACCAGATGACATAAAAGAGGGACACGCCTATGATCAGAAACTTTAGTGGGGCAGGCATATCCGCTAGTCTGGTCACAAAGGATTCAAGTAAGGCGGCTATGATAAACACAGGTACTAGCCCCATGATGATCTTTATCCCATTAGAAGCTGCTTCCTGAATAGACTTCACTCTGCTAAAGGTACCCGGAAATAGGATACTATGTCCAAGGGTAATCCCAGCTGCCCCTGCGATCACAATAGCAGAAAGCTCCAGGGTGCCATGAATGAATACGATGGGGAGGGCCTCCCACATCAGATTACGGGTAATAAAGAAGCCCAAAAAGGCACCTACCATAACACCATTTGTGAAAAGAAGCCAGAAGGTCCCTACTGATAAAAAGATCCCAGAGGCAAAGGCAATAAAGGAAACCCTCACATTATTAATGGCTATAGCCCAAAACATAGGAATTGAATCAGAGGAATTATAAACGTCTGTAGGCTTCCCTTTTTCTATATTATCTATGGTCATATTCACATAGCTGTCACCCAGAATCAGGTTGACAAATCCGTTATCCTGATAAGTAGAGACTAGTCCTATGATGTAGGAAGTCATGAATACCAGAAAAGCATAGAGCATATACCTTCTACAGTTCCAGTGAATGAGGGGAAGATCCGTAGTCCAGAATTCAAAGAATTTGTTCTTCTTCTCCTTCTTATTTTTATAGATAGCCAGATGGGTTCTGGCTGCCAGTCCATTCAGGTATTTAACCGTCTTACTTTTAGGGTAAAAGGTGCGTGCATAGGCCAGGTCATCTGTAAGCTGTACATAAAGGTTGGCTAGATGATCTGGATTTACCTTCTTTTTTTGTGTTTTTTCTTCAAACAAGGTTTGCTCATATTCACGCCACTTATCTTTGTTTTGGCGTAAAAAGGCTGGTTCCCGCATAGATGCTACCTTATATTTGTTTCAGATCACTTAAAAATACACCAATATTTAGAAATGGCTACCATAATAATTCCTACTACCCAACAAATAGAACTGGAATATCCTGTAGCTAATCTGGGAGAAAGGGTAGCTGCTGGCTTTATTGATCTGCTTATTTTTATTGGGTATGCCTTATTCTGGATATTTGTAAATCCTGGATTTGATGATACAGGCTGGGCGCTGGTAGGGATTCCACTTTATTTCTACAGCTTCATCTGTGAGCTACTGTTTAATGGGAGAACCGTAGGAAAGTTTATTTTGGGCCTACAAGTGATAAGGCTAGATGGCACACCTCCTACTATCTCAGGTTACCTCCTGAGGTGGATGATGAGAATAGTGGATGTATGGTTTGGCTCTATAGTAGGACTGCCTGGACTACCCGCCATCATTACTATTTCTGTCAATAAGAAAGGTCAGCGTTTGGGTGACCTGGCGGCTGGTACCACTGTCATAAAGCTGAAATTAGTAGTCACATTTGGGGATACCATTTTTAGGGATACAGAAG
>JBCDBC010000087.1:0-10058 GCA_039184535.1 Bacteroidota bacterium
TCGTGATTACCCACACTGTATATGGAGGTGTTTGGAATGGAGGAACCCCTCAGGTAGGTTTTGATGTCTTCCGTTTTGAAGATGGGCTCATAGTAGAACATTGGGATAATCTAGGAGATGTGGTAGATGACATGGATGGTACCTCCCAAACAGATGGTGCAGTAACGCCTGTGTCTGATACGGCCGCTACAGATGCCAACCAAATGCTGCTGGAAGAAATGGCCCAAACCCTCTTTGTAGATGGCGACTGGACCAATGTGCGTACCTACTTTGACCTGGACAACTATATCCAGCATAGCGTAGGAGCAGGAACTGATGGTGCCTTTCTGGCAACCTTAGAAGGGCAGACTGGCTTGACCTTCTATACGGACGTAAAGTTCGTCTATACGCTGGGAAACTTCGGATTAGTGATGTCTGAAGGACCAGATATTACGGGGGTAGATAGCGTAGGGACATATGCCTATTACGACCTCTTCAGAATGGAAGCTGGCAAGATCATAGAGCACTGGGATGTCATTCAGTTGATTCCTCCAGTAGAAGAATGGGCAAATAATAACGGAAAATGGGGAGATGATGCCATTACTTCTATCAAGAATGAGTTGGCTAAGACCGTAAGTATTCAGAATCACCCTAATCCATTTCAGGACATAACCCAATTCGAAATCACAACCCAGGCACCTGATAAATATAATTTCAAAGTGTATGACCTGGCAGGCCGAGAAGTGTACAGAGAAAAAGTACAGTTAGTTGCCGGTAAGAATACCTTCAGCTTTGATGGAAGTCCATATAACAATGGAATCTATTTCTATGTGCTTAGTAATCCAAAGGGATTTGTTCAGGGCAAAATGATCATAGCTAAGCCATAACATATAAGTGTAGTTCAAAAAAGGGGAACTGTTAGGGGTTCCTCTTTTTATCAATCAAAAGTTTAGCAAACACCATTATTCATCAACATCATGAAATTATTTATTTCAAAAACCTTCTTCCTATTGGGAGTATTATGCTACCTGACTTCATGTACAGTCGCTCAAGAGGAAGAAACACAGCAAAATGATAATAGTATGCAAAGTGAGCAAACGCTAGCAGTAGCACAGTCTTTCCTTCAGGCAGCAGGTTCTGGAGATATGGAAACCCTTCAAAATCTCATGACGGATGATTTCGTCTGGCATAATGAAGGAGATGCCAATATCCCTTGGATCGGAAACTGGGAAGGAAAGGAAAAGGTACTCAACGAGTTTCTACCTGCTTTTGGTGGGGGACTAAAAACTACCAGTTGGACCACAGATTACTCCTTCGCTAATGGCGATCAGGCGGTCTTCATGGGGAGCATGAGCGCCATAGCCAATAATACCGGAGCAGATACGGGAACATTTAGTTGGGCAGTAAGAGTACATGTGGTAGATGGGAAGGTTAAAAGTTGGAATTGGTTCGAAGACAGTTATGCGGTATCACGTGCTTATAGCGGTAACTAGAATCGTCCCTAACTAATAGGGAAAGGGCACCTTTATCAAGGGTGCCTTTTTTTGTTTCCAGCAAGAGTAGAAAATCAGGTTTTTAGCTAGAGGTATATCTTATTTCAAGCTGAATGAGTATTTTCTGCCGAAACCCAAATCAACCTAAGCCTCATGAAACCTTCTCTATTCATTTTACTCATTTCCTTTTTTGGAATACTCACGCTAAACGGCCAGGAATTAAGCGATCCTACCTTTGAGGATATCCTTTCCCTGGAGTCAGTATCTAATGCCGTTATTTCTCCAGATGGAAAGCATGTCTTATTCACCAAGCAAAGCGTAGATTGGAAAAAGAATAGATACGACAGAGAAATTTGGCTCTCCAAAGATGGTGGAGAGCCCTTTCAGCTTACCAATCCCCCAGAGGGGAACAGTAGTAATCCCCAATGGTCGCCTGATGGAAAGTGGATCTCATTTTTGGCTAAGCGGGGAGAGAAAACCCAATTACATGTGCTAAGAGCAGCAGGCGGAGAAGCCATTCAACTTACCCATACAAAGTCTGATATCCGCGCTTACGAATGGTCGCCCAAAGGAAGAAGTATCGCCTTTCTACAAGCTGAAGATAAATCCAAGGAAGAGAAGAAACGTAAAGAAAAGTATGGAGGATTCTCCGTAGATGATGGAGAGTACAAACTGACACAGTTATGGTCAGTGGATGTTAAGCCAGAGAGCTTAGGGCGGATGCTATCACCTGCTCAATTAGAAGATTCAGCCTTGAAAGCTTCCATGGCAGCTAAGCCATTGATAGATAGTGTAGACTTCACCATCAGTTCCTTTCAGTGGTCTCCCGATGGCAAGAAAATAGCTATCCAGCATCAGCCTAACCCCTTAATCAATACCTTCTTCAAAGCCGACATTTCCATTTATGACCTGGCTTCTGATACCATCACTAGCTTAGTGGCTAATCCCAGCTATGACGGACTGGTGGATTGGTCCCCTGATGGGAAGTCTATTCTCTATCAGTCAAGTCTCACAGACAGTACCTCCAACTACTACCTAAATAGAAAACTATTTCGCATCAACATAGATGGAAGTAGGAATAAGCAACTGGCAAAAGACTTCGATGAAAACCTAAGTGGTACCGAGTGGAATGAGAATGGAATCTATGCCCAAGGCTGGCAAAAAACCGACAGGCACTTACTCAGAATAGACCCTACTACCGGAAACGTCAAGATCATAGGCAAAACCACCAAAAGAATCAGAGGTTTCTCTATGTCCACCAATGGCAAGTACCTGGCCTTTGCAGGAGCTAACGATGACGATTTACCCGAAATCTATCAAGCCACCTACCCCTTTAACGAGCCTAAAGCTCTTACCAGTTCTTCAAAGCAGATAGAGAATTGGTCTGTAGCCCAGAGCGAAATGATCTCCTGGAAAAGTGAGGATGGAGCTACCATTGAAGGCGTGCTCCATAAGCCCATGGACTACGACCCCAGGAAGAAGTATCCCCTACTCGTCATTATCCACGGTGGGCCTACAGGTATTTCTACGCCAGACCCTACGCCTTCCTACGTATACCCCATGGTTCAGTGGCTGAATAAGGGCGCCTTAATCCTTAGACCCAACTATAGAGGGTCAGCTGGATATGGAGAAGCTTTCAGGTCCCTAAACGTGAGAAACCTGGGCGTAGGTGATGCATGGGATGTACTATCAGGAGTAGAGCACCTCATAGAGAAAGGCATAGTAGATGCCGACAAAATGGGCTGTATGGGCTGGAGCCAGGGAGGCTATATTTCTGCCTTCCTTACCACCAACTCTGATAAGTTTCAGGCAGTATCTGTAGGCGCAGGCATTTCTAACTGGGTCACCTACTATGTAAACACTGATATCCACCCATTTACGAGGCAGTATTTGAAAGCTACCCCTTGGTCTGACATGGACATTTACCTGAAGACCTCCCCCATGACGGCCATCTCAAATGCCGCTACCCCTACCCTCATCCAGCATGGAGAATTTGATAGAAGAGTGCCCATAGCCAATGCTTACGAGCTCCACCAGGGCTTGCAAGATGTAGGCGTAACTTCCAAGCTCGTCGTGTACAAAGGATTCGGGCACGGCATCAGCAAACCCAAAGAAAGACTAGCCGCCACCTGGCACAACTGGCAATGGTTTGCTAAGTATATCTGGGGAGAAGAGGTGGATATGCCAGATGAGTAGTTGGGGGTGGCCAGAAATTAAGATTTTCTATAAATATTAAGGATACGTTCTATCAGCTAAATTTCCTTTAAAAGTCCAAGTATTTCCTTTATATTCATTTCGATGGATATTTCTTTTTTCATAACAGAAGCATTCCAATGAGACATAAGGAAAATTCTCACTAGCAAATGAAGAAATATGTATTCCTGCTTAGCTTTCTCTTGCTCACTGATTTACAAGGCTTTACACAACTTTTGTTTGAGAAAGGATATTTTGTCACCAACTGAAATGAGCGAATCGAATGTCTGATCAAAAACGGAAATTGGATAAATACTCCCGTAAGGTTTTTCTATAAAAGCACGAAATCCTCCAAAAAGGAAGAAGCAGTCATAGATTCTGTCAAAGAGTTTGGGATCAACGATTTCTCCAGATACATCAGGTATACCGTGAAAGTGGATACATCTACCGACGATTTGGATGACATGAGCTTCGAAATGGAGCCTCTGTTTGAAACGAGAACTGTTTTCTTACGAGCAATTTTATTAGGCGAGACTTCTCTGTACGGTTATAGAAGTAAGGGTCTCATAAGGTACTTTATTAAAAGAGAAGGGATCCAACCGGAACCTCTAATTTTCAAGTCTTATAAAACCAGTGCAAAACGCTTTAAGTATAATACCAAATACAAACAGCAGCTATTTTCCTATCTCAAATGTCCTGGACTATCCTTTAAGTTGTTTGGTAATGTCGATTATAATGAGCGGGAATTGATGGAACTATTTATCAAGTATTACAACTGTAAAAAATAGAGGATGAACACCTTCATTTTCGCAGAAAAAGAAAGAAATCAGACTAGCCACTATATGGCACAACTGGCAGTGGTTTGCCAAATACACCTGTGGAGAAGAGGTAGATATGCCGGAGGAGTATGATTTAGGCTTTCCAAGGATTGCTAACGGGTTTTTTCAGTCGATACAATCGACCTCAGGCGCACATTAAATTATATAGCAGAAAATATACCTCTTTCCATAAATCCATCGTACAAATGGTATTAGGCAGGAAGAGCGTGAACACCAAAAATCAAAAGACTATCAGCATAGACCTTTTACTTTCACTAAATCCTAAAATCTCACGCTATGAAAGGCACTCTTTTTCTATTGCTGATATCCTTCTCTCTTCTTGCTTTCCCTAATGGTGGTCCCATAGACGGCTCAGCTGTATACAAAACAGGGGACATTATCCTGGTAAACCGACCTAGTATTGAATTAGTGAAAGAAGATTTATCCATCGTCATAGAGGGAGATTACTCTTTAGTAGATGTCACCTATCATTTGAGAAATAAGCGGTACGGTGATGAAGAGATCACCTATGGTTTCCCAGTACAATTTATTAGGGATGATCACAACTATAAGTTAGAATGGAAAGAGGAATACGTGCCCAGAATCTCATTTACCCTGGATGGAAAACCATTAGAAATTACCCATCAGATAGACATTGCCATTGACAAAGTACAGATAGAGAAATACCGCGAAATGGAGGTAGACATGAGAAGGAGTTGGCATGTGGTTGACTTTACCATCCCAAAAGGAGACTCAGTTGTTCTTGAAGTCAGTTATAAAGTCAAGAATGGATTTGTAGATTGGGGGGTCTCCAAAACCTTTTTCAATAATTACGGTGAACGAAAGATGACCTATAATTTCAGCCCTGCCCAATATTGGGGATATGGAACCGTAGCCAACTTAGCGGTAAAGGTGGATGCTACCAACGTCATAGATAATGGAGAATCCTTTTCTACAGAAGGTATGCTCTTAAATAAGAACCAATGTATCTATACGTATGAATTCGCCTATTTTAATTTCAAAAAAGCTAAGGACCTAACGATTATCTATACCAATAAAACTGAAAGGCTGAGCGCCCATTTAGCTAAACGCAGACTAGATAATTCAAGGGTCAAGTCCATAACCACCTCCTCCCAATTACCAGGGAATTATCAGGTAGCCAATTTGCTAGATATGGATTTCCAAACCGCCTGGGTGGAAGGAAAAAAAGGAGATGGAATAGGCGAAAAAATAGTGATAGAACTAGATGACTACCAACTAGCCGCCATTTGTATGGTCAACGGCTATACCAAAAGCAGTAATACCTATCATTCCAATAACCGAGTCAAAAAACTTCGTCTGGAACGAGAAGTAATAAATTACGATGATAGTACGAAGATTGACCATAAAGTGGAGATAGTTGACTTGGATGATCTTGATTTTGTCTACCTAACAGAAAATAATTTCGGAAGAATGGTAAGTATCTTAGGAGACTATGGCTTGGGCTTTGAAAAGGTAAAGAAGATTACCCTCACCATACTGGAAGTTCATGAAGGCAGCACCTATGATGATACCTGTGTATCCGAGATTCTTTTACTTGGGTACAGATGATTTACTTATTTCTGCTATCTACGCTTTTCCCTCTTCAAGATGGGATCCAGCTGTCCATTAACCATCAAGAGAAGACATACAGACATATAGTCTCCCTCAGCCTAGCGGACGAGATAGACTTGTATGCAGATAAGGAGGTAAACTGGGTAGTATATAAACCCATCTTTAGAGAATATGACAACCTCACGAAGGGTGCTCACAGCTTAGCAGAAATCGATTATGAACTAGAAGTCCTTTCAGCTACTCCTACCAAACATATAAGCCTAGATCTACCTCCAGGCACTCATTACCTTGGCTTTGTGGAGAATAAAGTACCTCCATCTTTGTCCACTTCCCTTCCCTTACACCTCACAAATGCGCACATCGTTCAACTAGTCGTCAGGGAAGAAGACAGCTATGTGGGATTTTTAACAGAATTACTAGGCCTTCCTTTTATCCTTCCCCCCAAACTAGTAGGCATTTATGGACATCAAACCGATCTGAGAGTGGGTACGGACTGTGCAGAGCTAGCTATTTACGGTGCTAGAAGAATAGGCTATGATATTCCTTATGGCGGGCCAAGAGGAATCTTAGATTACCTAGTCCCCACCAATGAACTAAAAAAAGGTACTATTATCCATTACGGATTTCAGGTGTCTGTTCTTTATGAGGATCGTGGCGTTATCGGTGAGCTAGATGAGGAAGATCTATTAATTCATGCTTACGGGGACAGGGTGGCTATCCAGAAGCTGGGAGATATAGAATTGGCCAAGAAGGGATATAAGCTGTACAAGTGGAAATTTAGGCTAGAAGTGCAGTGAATAATCCAAAGGCTACAATCAAGGCCAAAGACGCACAGATTTAATCAAGATGCGTATCTCTTTTAATCTGTGAATCTGTGGCAATAATATATCCCTTTACGACAGCTGTTTCTGGGCCTCTACATTCTTCACGGCCTGATCATACACCCTTTTCATCCCTTCTCTTAGGGAGATTTTGGGCTGCCAGCCAAGCTGATTGAAGACATGGTCCATATTGGCGTAGCGGGCGTGTACCCCTACCGGCTTATGTAGCAATGGCTTGATCGTAGGCTCATACCCTGCAAACTCTGTAAACAGGCTGATGATCTCCAGGAAGGTAGTGATCTTACCGGAACCTATGTTGATGGCAGAACCGTCCTTAATGTTGTCCAGGGCAAAGAGGATGCAGTCTATGCAGTCGTCTATGTGCACAAAGTCTCTTCCCTGCTTTCCTGTGCCCCAGACCTCAAAGGGATCTTCCATGCCTGCTGCTCTGGCTGCTATAGCTGGAATAGGATAAGACAAGTCCTGATCTTCCCCATATCCAGAGAAGGGACGTACACAGGCTACGTGTAGCCCATAATGCTCGGCCGCTATTCTGGCCAGGTACTCTCCCGTAAGCTTAGACCAACCATAGGTCATGTCCGGCTGTCCCAGGTTCCCACCAAAGTTGATGTCAGTTTCCGTAAGGGCTACGTGCTCTGTCTGTCCTTGTAGCTGAACTGGATAAGCCGCAGAAGAGGATGGGAACATCACTCTTTCCGGCATATGTCTCACCGCCCAGTAGAAAAACTCCGCATCTATGGATAAGTCCAGGGCTACCAGCATAGGATCTCCGTCTATCTTCGCGCGCCCCCCTACTATGGCAGCAAAGTGGAATACATCTGAGAATTTCTCAGCTTTCATTCCCAGTCCTTCCTGTAGCCAATTTTCACCGTCCAGCATGGAACGCAGGAAGTTTCTAAAATCTCCTTTATAGAAGATGAGTCGCTCATCGGCGCCCCACCAGGAGAGGTTACCTTCTTCTCTGGCTGCCTCTTTCTTGTCAAACAGTCGCTCAGCCTGTAACCATTCCGCAGGACTGATTCCCACAGAAAGATCGTCTACCATCACAACAGAATCTTCAGTATGGGTGAGCAGGTGGGTAACCATATTTCTTCCGACAAATCCACAACCGCCGGAAACGAGGTGATATCTCATAACGTCAAAATCAACATACAGCTAAGTAGGCATTCTTTCTTAGCGGCTTTGCGTGAATGATTCTCACGCCAAGACGCAAAGTCGCCAAGTTTTTTATCCTATCATTCGCTGCTTCACGTATTTATTTTGTTAAGAATTCGTATTTGTTTGCATACCTGATGCGCGTAAACGTTCTCCTACCGCATCATCTCCTATAATGGTCTTAATGACGTACTGGTTCCTGTAAGGAGAATACCTCCCTATCAATTCCGCCAATAAGCCCGTCATTAAGAATATGATCCCAGTGATAAAGCATACCGCACCAAATAAAAGCGCCGGCAATCTATTCGTGATCCATATCTGGTTCACTAAGCGTATATACGCCAAATAAGCCAAAGTCCCTCCTCCTATCATCATCCAAATCACGCCCCACAAGCCAAACAGGTGCATAGGCTTCTTCAGGTATTTCTCCGTCAAGACTATGGTTAGCAAGTCCAGGAAGCCGTTGATGAAGCGGTTCAGTCCAAACTTGGTTACGCCATATTTACGGGCCTGGTGCTGTACTACCCTCTCCCCTATTTTCTCAAAACCGGCCCAGTTGGCGATAGCCGGAATATAGCGATGCATCTCTCCATAAACCTCTATATTCTTCACCACTTCCTTACGGTAAGCTTTCAAGCCACAGTTGAAGTCATGCAGGTTATTCACACCCGACACCTTCCTGGCCACAAAGTTGAAGAATTTAGATGGAATGGTTTTGCTGATGGGGTCATAGCGTTTCTTCTTCCAACCAGACACCAGATCATACTCCTCTTCCGTAATCATGCTGTACAAGCCAGGAATCTCGTCCGGACTATCCTGCAGGTCTGCATCCATGGTAATGACCACTTCCCCTTCGGCAGCCTGAAAGCCTGCCTGTAGAGCCGCCGACTTGCCATAGTTCCGTTGAAATCGAATGCCCTTGACAGGATAATCTTCTGAGAGATCCGTAATGACCTGCCAGGAATTATCTTTACTGCCGTCATCCACCATCACCACCTCGTAGGAGAAGTTATGTTCCTCCATCACCTTATGAATCCAGACGGTTAACTCCTTCAGGGATTCATCTTCATTTAGTAGGGGAATGACAACAGATATTTGTAACGCCTCTCTCATGTATGTATACACGTAAACCGCAAAGGTAAGGATAGTTTCTGGGGAAAAGAATAGAGAAAAATGATCCTTCCTTTTACCTTAAATGAGTAGGAAGACCAATTTATTGCACATTGGGTAGGTGATCAATAGAATGCGTTCCATATAAGGTCGTTGTACTTCGACAGGCTCAGCAACCAAGGCTCTCGAAACGACAAAGGTAAATGGAGGTACTAGCATAGGGATCCATCCTGCCCCAGTCCCTTCCTCAATAGGCAACATAGGAGAAAATACTGTAAACACTTAATCCCAGCCATATCATCAGGATCAGCCAATACAATAGCGGGTTCGTTTTCTTGTGAATAGGTTCAAACAGATAGGTTACGCCTGAACGTAAATCTGACAAGGCCCATAGTAAGAAAAAGATGCCCCACAGCCAGTGCCAGTCCATCAATAAGCCCGCCAATATAAGCCCTACTCCCATCCATGCCTTCCAGTGAGTATGAGTCGATTTTTCTGATTCAGGTCCATTTTCGCTAGTTTCACCTAAGGGAATAACATGAAAGAATGCTCCGAAAGGATCTGCCAGGGAAGTAAAAAATTCTGCCTTGTATAAAAGGGAACCTCCATTGGCTATCACCTTTTCCTTTACCACGTTTGGATCTTTCACACCAAAGTAAACTGCCCAATATTCGTACTTCCCCTTGATCTCATTACTAATTTCCTGGATAGCAGAGATCTTTTCTCCCTTACTATCGAGTATATCATATCTGCCATCTACTCCCCCCTTAATAGTCCAATTGAAAATACCTTCATAGAACCCTTTTACTTTTTGTACATCTGATATAAAGAGCTCATTCCACACCAGGCTGTTCTCAGTATTGGCAGTTCTTGCA
>JBCDBC010000088.1:0-10037 GCA_039184535.1 Bacteroidota bacterium
AAAAGCAAAGGACTCATACATGGTCCTGGCCACACTTCCGACCTCAAAGTCAGTAAGCACCTGACTTTTGTCCCGCATTTCTATGAATATTTCCTGGTATTTTTTGGGTTCAAATGGCATACTGGAAAAGGTTAAAGATTGATTGGAACATTAAGAGAGAAAGAAGCACCTCCTATTGGTTGGATGCCTATAGAAATCTGGAGGGTACTACGAGTATCAAGCCTGTTAGGAGTAGCAAACTCAATGAAAGTGATTTCTGATATTCGAGAATCTTGTGCTAAACATTCTCTTATATAAAAGTCTGCTTTTGCCTGTGTCCGTAAATTGTTGGGCTGTCCGCCTATTAAGTACAGGCGTGATCCGTAGGTAGGATGCCCAAGCTTACTTAACTCCCCCTGACGGGTCAATAGACGATTGACAATGGCCTGTGCAAGATTTTCTCTCCCTTCCACTGTTTGCAGGTCTGTCCGAAAAGGGATAGATATATCGACTGTATCCCTATCACTGGTCTGTTGATCAAAGCCTCTTCTTGTTAGGCGTAAATCGGTAAAGTATGCTTCGCTCATAGCGGTTTATTTTTTCTGGTTTGCTAAGCTGATCATTTCCGTCAAGGGGCTAATCCTTATATTGGGATTGGAATGCCTCCAATCATTACTTGCCCACTTCCACTGGGTACCAGGTTGATGCTTCCATTATTCAGTAATTCTATTTTGGGCCCATTTGCTCCAAGCCTGACCCACTGATCTCCATTTGATTGTCTTTCTGTCTGAATTCCATTAATGTCTATTGCCCCTCCATTTTGGGGAATCTGAATTCTTGTACTCTCGTCGGTTAGAAGGATGATTCCTTCCTCCTGATGCAAAGTGATAGAAGCGTGGCCAGTTGTAATAGCATTTGGGCAAGTATCATCACTCCCTTCACAAGCAGCTGATCCCCCAGCTTGTAAGCTGCTGGGCTGATCATAGGGGCAGATAAATATTTTCATGTATAGGGGAGAAACGCTCTTATTCTCCACTACACTTCCCGTCCCTTCATCAAATTTGTAATCGCTATTTGCACCGTTTATTCTTGCCATGATGATCTGTTAGCCTACCTGTGTTTTTCTTGCTTTAGCTTGAATCGAATTGATTTTCTCGGTTGGGACTAATATCGGACAGGGAGCTCCCAGGTTTCCCATATGAGTATGAGTGGATAAGATGATGTCATCATTATCTCCTACTGCGTTTGCCAGGGAGATCCCTCCTATCTTAATCTGCCCTGTAGTGGCATCTCCTATATTGATATTGCCCGTACTTATTAGGTCAATGGGGTTGCTTCCGGCATCAATTTCTATCCCTCCTCCACTTAAGGATATTTTTACCTGTGCGCCACTGGTTTCGATTAAGACTTCCTCATCATTAATGGTGATGATACTTTTATCTTCATTTTGGCTAAGCAGGGTGAGTACACCTTCTGCATCCATTTTAATGCTGCTTCCTTTTTGTAGGGAGTGCTGGATCAATAATTCATTTTCCTGGTTGACTGGAGGGATGTCTTCATCATTATAAAGCCTTCCCAGGATGAGAGGGGCATTGATATTACCGCCTATAAAAGAGACGAGCACCTGATCTCCTACATTGGGGATATTGACCATGCCCATATGGGCTGTCATAACTGGTACTTTTCTCAACTCAAAATCACTTCCATCAGCCTGCTTCTTATGCTTAAGCTTGATGGAACATTGGTAATTATCTTTGTCATCATCTGCTGAATGAGGAAAAATAGCTGTTACTACCCCCAACTCCTGGGTATATATTTTGGCCGTCTCTTGTTGAGCTACTTCTTTGATAATTCCTACAATGGATTTTTCCATGATCTTCAGATTAACTGTGTACTCGTTTTTTGGGCAATAGAAAGAAGGGTTTGAAACCCTTTCTTGGGTCCTATTTTATGCTGGATACCTACTATTTTATAGCTGCCTTCCTGCTCAGAAACAGGCATTTGTGAAAGCTTAACTTCTTCTCCCAGTCTCATTTCTGGACGGCCCAGGGTTCTGATTCTACCGGCATATAGTGCTTGAATACCTGCCAGGCGATTAGAGGCTATACTACCTGCATTCTCATTGGTGCGAGCTGTAGGATCAAACAAAAATCTTGTACGCCCAGAGGTAGTACCTTCAGCACCGCTTACGTCGGTCTTAGTTAACCAGCTGGCAGCATCTGCTCCCTGACCATGGCTAGCAGGGCTTTCTCCCAGCACTTCCACCCTGGAAATGGCTGATTCTGCTTTTGCAATGCTTAGGTCCAGGACATTGATCCCGAATTGAAACTCATAAGGAATGAGGGAAGAGGGTTGAGTAAAGTTTAGTTTGTCTTCTTCATCTGCGTACAAGTCCACCCCAGATTGATCAGCCAGATAGCGTAACTGCTCATAGCCTGAATGTTGGTCCCCTATGGTATAAAAGTCAAAGGTGAGGCCCGTATCTACCTGTCTGGTATCAACTCCGGCATCCTGGGCTAGTTCTTTCACTATATCAGCTGCACTTGGCTTTTCGAAATAAGAATTAATTCGTTGGGCTAACAGGTGCTGGAAAGAACTGCTTGCAGTGATATGAACCTGCTTAAATGTCCAGTTTACTTGAGAAATAATTCCTGTAAACACTTTTTCAAGCTCATCACCTTGGCCCAATTCTACCACTACTTCATCTCCGATAGCTGCGCTAATTCCATCTGGATAGGTTAAGCTAAAGCGGCAGTGATTCACAGGAATATGGAGGGAAGTCTCCGCAAATAGGGATACCAGTCGGCTATTTTCTGCCGAAGCCCAGGTATCATTTCCAATTTGTATGCGATGACTTACTTTAAACATAAGAGAGATCTATTCATTCAGTACTTTTAATTTCAGTTGATGGATTTAGGTTGTGACTCCTGCTGTTTCAAATATTTGTCCTTGTCCGCCCTGACCTCCTGACCCCAATCCAGCTCCTCCCTGAACCAGGACATTCGCATTAGGATTAGTAGGATCTGAGATAATGGAAGGCCTATCGTTCGCTAATAAAATGACTGTCCCCCCACCGCCACCACCCGCATTGCCTGTTATGCCGGATACCCCTCTGCCACCGTCTTCTCCAGAAGCGATAATTTTCCCTTCTCCCATAATTTCGATCTCAGGAGCGATCAAACATATAATACTTCCTCCGGCCCCTCCTTGAGCAAAGCTTACCCCATCGCCAGGATCCTCATCATGCCCTCCCGAAGCTCCGCCTATAGCGTAGGCAAGCATAAAAAGTACATCTGGTAATAGTTGATTCATATTCTCACCTGCCTGATTAGCCGTTCCTCCGGGGACGAGCTCTTGTCCTCTGATGGGAAAACGGCAAGCCATACCCGGCTGATGTCCTCCTCCGCCAGAGCCCCCAAAGTCCCCTTCCGAGCCACTAGGGGCACCTTTCCCACTACCTCTGATTTCGTTTTGAATGGAGATTTTTTCCTGTGCATACCAGATGAGCGGGACTTTCTCCACTAATTCTATAGGTTCATTAACTGTTATGGTCCGTGCTATTACAAAGCGCCTGGGATTAGGGTTTTTTACATGATTTTCGGAACCATTAAAGGGTAGGGGAGAACTGAAAATGGATAGAAATTTCTTACGTATGAATTCATCATTTTGCTGAAATACTTCGGCAAGGAAGGGATCAAAAGGAACCTCAGCATTAGTGGCAGTAGAAGGAACGTCTACATAGCCTTCTAGAAAGGTATCTGAATCCTGGGCCAGGTTGGCAACAGGCCCGGCGTAATTCGCTATAGTAAGTAGCTTAAAACTGGCTTTTCTTTCTCCCAGGAAGGGGGTATTGGTAGCAGTCCTTTCAGCATTATTATACTCATCTGCAGTATGGTGTAAGAATACCATTAAGCAGTACTGATTTCTACCTGCTAAGTTGGAGGAACGAGGGAAAAATGAAGTGTCAAGATCAAAGGATACAACCTTGGGTAATCCTACGATAACCTGATCTACCGATTTGATCCCCACTGTCTGCCAACCGTTCCCTTCAACGGGCTGTTCTGCTTTTATCTTTTGATGGTAGTCAGCAGGTAGGGTAGGAACAGAAGCTTGAGCAGGTGCCAGAAGGGCGTATACCTTTACTTCATTTGCATCTTCAATGCCTCTGTTATGGACTTGCACATAGACTTTTGATCGGATGTCAGTTAGTTCATTAACCGCAACCTGTGCTGATCTATCTACCAGAGTATCTACAAATTCTATATAGGAAATTTCTCTACCGGAGGTAATAGGAAACTGATAATTTCCACCAGCATCAGGTGTATCGATTTTAATATCTGGGCTATTGACAGCGCCTATGGTATTTCCTGGCAATAGAGGATTACGGACAGTATTGGTGACATCAGTAGGATACCTTCCCTGATCCATGACGGTATCTCTGATATATAGCTCTATGAAAGAAGAAGGCGCATTATTTAGTACCCGTTCAAATATCCCCCTGCCATGGGTACCTGCACGAAGAATCGGTGGTCTTGTCTGGCCTAAATGGGTACGCTGAGGGAGTAACTTTAAATCAAGAACTGAAGCGTCAGGCAATCCCTGAGAAAAAGGTGCCCAGTTGGTTCCCCCATCTTGAGATCTCCAAATGCCAATATCTGCTCCTGCGTATAGGGTGATATTATTAGGATTACCGAGAGTAGGGTTAGGCTGAGCAATGAGGGCATTAAACTGCACGTCCAGTAAGGTACTAGGGTTACCTGCAGGTCCAGGTCCACTAACGGCTGTCCAGTTTGCCCCATTGAAATACCATACATGTCTAAAATCTCCCGTGCCTGACAGGGTAATAAATACAGCAGCAGAGTTATTTGGATCCACAGCAATGTCTGTGACGGAGGGGATACGGGCATTTCCACTTACTGGGGGAAAAGTATTGGTGAGAAATGTACTCAATGGGTTAGCGCCAGTATTGTCGATCCGGGTACGTGTGAGGGTTCCAGAACCAGCGGCGGTCCAGGCAAGGTTGTTACTATCGTACCTATATACCCTTCCAGAGGTAGTACCCACATAAAATCTTTGTGGGTTTGCAAAAACCATGGATCTAATTAAGGCTCCTCCAGGGATACGGTCTGTTAGGTTTCCATTAGGAACAGAGCGCCAGTTCCCTCCAAAAGTGGTACTTATCCATGCACGTCTGGACCCAAAGGCTACAATGGCAGACGGATGTGGAAGAGGAGGGGTAACACCTACCGTAGGTGGAAGTGGTAAAATGGATGTTTGCGGACTGCCTACCATAGGGGCATAAAAGAGAACCCCGTTATTCCCAAGTGGGATATCTACTGAAGTCCAATTACCCCCACCGGAAAGCTCTCTCAGGCCAGCTTGAGTAGACCTACTGATGACTTCTTCCGTCCAGCTAGCTAGCACTTGATCTGGGTTATTCCAATTGATAACAGTGGCACCGGAATCTCCTAGACTTGCGACTTGCCACAGCTCATCACCTGTAAATCGTAAAGAGCCGTTGTCCTGGGTGGCACAGAACATAAAGCCTTCTTCCGTAGGGTGGAGACTTATTTGATTGACGGAAAGGGTTTGAAGTCCCCCGTTTCTGGACTGAAATATGAGTCCACCCCCTAATGGCGTATTGGTCATAAATATGCCTCCATCACAGGCTACCCAAAGCTGATTAGGGTTGTCTGCAGGGAAGCGTAACATATGTATATCTGCATGGCAGGAACCCCCTATATAATTCCAGGTAGCCCTTACGGTACCTCCGATAGTTACGGCCAATCGGTAGATGGCAGCAGACCATTCGTGAGTAGCGGCAGAAGGACCTCCAGCTATCAAGGTGCCTGTATTATCGGATGCGATAGTAGAACCTCCCACATATACAGTATTGATATTATTGGGATCAATGGTAATAGACAGATCATACCATCCCTGGTTGCCAACAATGTTATCAGGAATATTAACTGGTCCCGGAGCTGCGGCAGGATTCGAAATATTTACGCGTCTCCAGTTATTGTTAACAGCTCTATCCATCCTGTATACTCTTCCATTAGAACGGAAGGCGTAAATGACATTAGGGTTATTTCTTTGGATAGCAAGAGTAGTACGTCTATTCCCGCCTGGTAAAGGATTACCTACTGCTACCCAGGCATTACCATCCACAGAACTATATAAGCGACTCCGATTAATGTTTGGAGCTTGAGATGCTTCATTGGAGATAGCATAAAAAGTGGTCGCTCCTGCATTAAATGTGGCTACTACGCTGGTACTCCATGTATTTCCTGCTACTGGAGGACCTGGATCTCCTGCACTTCCGGGCAATACTTTTTGGACCCATGTCCAGATTCCCCCCACTAATTCTCTTCTGTAAATTCCACGAGAGGTTGCTGCCACCACCCTTCCTGTAACAGCAGGATTGGGATCTACTACCATGGCGAAAAATGCTTCTCCCACCAGATTGGGAGTAGAAATCTCAGTTATCCAATTTAGGCCTCCATCTTTAGAACAGATCGGACCTACTCCTAGATAGGAGGCTCCCTGGCCTGTGATAAAACTAGACGTTAAATTACGGACAGCTAACCACCCCTGACCTTCTCCACTCCCACCATAGATAGTATCTTTCTCCTTACTAGGGCCTGCTTCCAAGGCTATAGCCCCGAAGGCTAAGGAGTCACTTTGTTGGCTGGTAGGATTAACATCAAATCCTGGCATGAGTGAAGTCCAGCTACGGCCTTCATCTAATGATCTCCAAATCCCTCCATTAGAGGTAGAGATGTAGATTCGACTATTGTTGGGGGCAAAAACGATTCCTGTAGCCCTACCAGAAATTACAGGTTGATTTCCTGCCTGACCAGATCTGGCACCTGAGGGGCCAATAGGAATCCAGTTATTATTGGGAGGACCAAGGAATCCAAGACTTCTACTGCTAGTCTCCGAACTGGAGGTTTCTATTTTGTTATTTTGTGCTCTTTTTCTGTATGCTTGTAAGTTTTGTAAGTAATTTTTTGTTAGGCTTTTTATAGGTGAATCCAGATTTTTCTCAGGTTCAGATTTTGCATCCAGAGAACGGGTAGCCTTATTCATTCCTTCTGAAAAGGTTTGAATAGTATCTTGCCCTAGGCGGTCCTGCAAAAATGCGATCATCCTTCCAGAGGGCCCTAGTTCACGGGACTCTTCCTGTTCAGATGTTACATTTGCCCTATCTAACTGTTCGTCTGGCATGAGCAGATTCTTATATTCTTATAAGTTTTAGGCCTTTAACCATTTTAATTGAAGTCTCTTACTAGTAAGATTCCGTTTCCTCCATTCCCTCCCCCTCCTGTACTCGCTCCTCCTCCATACACCACATTAACTCCATCATTCACTGTAGAAAGATCATTCCCTATTAACACAATTAGCCCTCCTCCTCCTCCTCCTGGGCCTCCGTTCCCTTGAGCTGTAATATTTCCTGTAATGGTGATGGTAGGTGCACACAGGAACACTACGCCACCTCCTTCGCCATTAGCACCTCCTGCACCTGAAGCACCTCCTTTACATAAGGGGAGAAAGGCCAGAGCGCGTGTTGCCCAGTCTGGATTAGCATTATTTCCATTCCCCCCTCCTCCTGTCCCTACTCCTCCTGGAAGAATGGGTACATTGGTTACAGGGGTTTGGGTGGGCTGACCTGGATTTCCTCCGGTTCCCCCGCCTGATCCCCCAAAATCTCCCGTTTCTCCATTTTGGGCTCCTCTGCCATCAGCATCTATCGTACCCTCAATGGTAATGCTCTCTGTTGCCATCCATATCAAAGGCACCCTGTTGGTCAAGTTGATGGTGGTTCCACTAGCGACAGTTATGGTAGTAGCATTTACTAACCTCTCTGCAGAAGGATCAGTCAGAGGGCCGTCCTTTCCATTTGGGACAAGTGGGGAGCTCAGAATGGACAAGAATAGTTTGTGAAATAAGCTGTCATTTCTGCGGAAAGCATCAGCCTGAAAAGCATCTATAGGAGCTCCTCCTATGGTTGCTGTTTGGGGTATATTGATAAATTCATTCAGTGGCATAAGTCGTGTTATTTTCAAATAGATGGTTATCTAATCATTCTATAAGTCCAGTATTTATAAGGATCTTTATCATCTGGTAGCTTAGCGGGGGCATAGGTGCCCGTAGGGTCATCTGGTGCCAGGTAAGCTGTACGTTTGTCTTCTGCTGTTGCAGAAACATAGGGAGTAGCCCCTATTTCATAGGTGTCCACTTCAGTTCCCCCTGCAATCAGGGCGATGTTCCAATTACCGCTAATAGTAGCGGTACGACTGCCTCCTACATAGTCAATGATCTGCCGATACTGAATGATATGTCCTTCTCTGCGGATAATGATAAAGTGATTATTGTATGCATCATCATTGGAGGAAGCCGTTTGTTCCAGGACTAGTAGGTTGGTTCCCAGGTTTCCTTGTCCTTGGACTTTCCCTGTTATAATAGGATTGGCATAAAGGGCCAGTCCAGAATATCGTTGGAAATCATCTCCATTCCCGAAGTTCTGCGCATGGTTACTGTCATCCACTGGTGCCCAATAGCCAAATAGCTTTTGGAAACTTGAAGCATCAGGTCTTAAAGGTGAACCTATTTGGTATTCACCTCCTATTATTGGGGCACAGTCATTCTCCCAAGTCCCCTCAAAAAATACTTTTCTATCCCCTCCATCATAGCGGTTGATTCGCCTGTACCAGTGGAGTTGTTTGCAGTCAGACCCGGGAGGAATAGACTCCATTGATTGGCTGATGAGCATGTGTCCGCCCACATAAGTATCATCTTCTTTACTAGCGTAAGGATCTAGCACTACAAAAGATTCTCCATTTTCTGTTCCGCTTTCCCGTATCCCGGAGAAAATTTCCACCTTATCTGCTGCAGTAATGCTATGGTCGAAATCAGCATTGATTTTCAGGGCCGATTGTTGATGGTCTCTATTGAACTTAGAACCAGTGATTCTTCTTACCTCTATATCCCCGTTGTGAGAATGTCTGATTAGTAGGTCTTTGTAAATATCTCCATCAGAGCCTCCTCCGCTAATGATAAGTTCTTCGTCTCTGATTTCGACTAATTCAAATTCTCCAAATGACCTACTACTGTGGTAGGCAGGATGATAAATGGGGAGTCCGTGTGAAGGAGGCTGTGGAACATTCTCAGATCTGTAGTAAGCGCTTTTTTTCGGGACCCCTTTTCCTTTTACCTCTTTAAACACAAAAGGGATAGTCCTTGCTTGGCCAGGCTCTTCTCCTTCTCCGACGTAAACTTGTAAAGCATTTATGCCTTCCGAATTTCTTCCTGATTTCATTAAGGTATCTCCCTGCTTTACTTTGGCTCCTATAATTCCTGAAGCAGGGATTCCTTTGGCGGCAAACATCAGAGAGATACTATTTTGTATGCCATGTTTATACCATGCATAGGTGGTGATGAGATTATTCTCCTCCCTTCGGTCATGGTCTGGATGGGGAAGTTCTCCTTCTGCTGGATCATCATGCCTGATGACAATGTAGTTGGTTCTTTCTTTAGTGGGTTCAAGGATGTTATCCACAAAGGCAATAACTGTTCCTGCCCTCATGGCCAGGACATCAGAGTTATATTTAGGGGAGAATTGGTAAGCATAGAGCAGATTATCGTAGTAGTTATGCTTACTCAGGTTCAGGTTAGTTGCAGAACAGTATACTAGTGGGTTTTCCTCAGCTGTTTCTCCTCCAAAAGGGAGATGATAAGGGGAGTTGTCTTTTTTAGGATAACCTAAAAATGTTACTTCATGAACTTTGGCTTTGGAAGTGCTTATTTCCTCAATGACTAAGCCAAGTTTTCCTCCCCTCGTTTTTTCCTCCCAGATCATATCAGAAAACTTGGCATAGCTCCCGGATAGTCCGAAAGTCCCTCCAAACACTTCTATGACATACTCAATTAATAAAGAAGCAATTCCTTCTCCTGAAGCATAGTAATCATCATATAATTTACCAGCTATTGCCCCTGAAAGGGCCCAGCCAACCAGTCCGCCAGCTAAAACGGATGTCTCTCCCAGCCAGTTCCACAAA
>JBCDBC010000089.1:0-10034 GCA_039184535.1 Bacteroidota bacterium
AAGAACTCTCTTTTACAGAGGAATTCGGTACTGAACCCTTCCCGGAAATGGTGGAGTTAGCACTTGAAATTCGTGGGCAGTGGATAGAAGAAAGATTTGGGGAAGTGGCAAATATTTTTGATCCTGAGCTCTTTATTGTGAGGTTGGACAGCCCTATCATTGAAGCGCCAGAGGCACCAGAAGCATCAGAAGCATCAGAAATACCTGAGTTGGGAGAGCTTCCTGAAGCGCCCGAGTTTCCTGAGAAGCCGGAAATACCAGAACTAGGTGAAATACCTGAATTTCCAGAAGCCCCTGAAATGGAGATGGAAATCGAGAGCCGGATTCAGGAGCAGATGGAGCAACAAATGATTCAATTGCAGGAACAGATGGAGCTTCTACAGGAGCGGTATGAAAGCATGCATGACAGAATCAATGAGAAAGCTGAAAGGCTGGCAGAGAGGTTGGAGAGAGAGGAAGAAATGCAGAGACTTGCTTTAAAAGAAAAACAAATGGCGCTGGAAAATCTGGCCCTTCAGTATAATGAGCAAAAAAGTGAGGGAGAGGTGAGTGAGGAACTGCTCAGGAAGATGGAGCTGGAAATGAGAGAAAGGAAAAGGGAAATGCATGAAAGTGTCAGATCTCTTGAAAGATTAATGGAGCAGAGAATGCGTTCTCAGGAAGAAGTCTTAAGAAGGAGTGAATCAGATATGAGGAGAATGGAAGAAACCCTCAGACAAAGAGAATCTCAAATGCAAAGATTGATGGAGAGAAGTTACAGAGAGGCAGAGCTGAAGTTCAAAGAGCATGAGAGAATGATAGAGGAGAAAGCCAGAAAGATGGAAGAACGCTTTGAAGCGCTGGAAAGAGATTTGAAATCCAGCTTATATGAGATGGGCCTGATAGAGAATGTAGGGCAAGATACCAGACTGAACATTAAGGGAGATGTGGTAAAGGTAAACGGGAAAAAGGTAAGTGAGTCAGAGGCCAAAGCCATTAAGAGAAAATTAAAGATGTATGGTATTAATCTCCATGATAAGAGAAGTGCATTTACCATGAATATGGATTAATTCTCTGTAGAAGTCTTATACAGAAATGCCTGAAACAGACAGTTTCAGGCATTTCTCATTCCTAAATAGTGGTTTTTATTAACAATCTGACCTATCTAATAGTATTTTTATTTAGCGTTATGATTCAAAGAAGTATGTGAAAAGGAAATCTTTCCTTAACTTAATTCTGTACCCGAATCGGACTTACTCCTGAAATTTTAGTCTGAATGCTTTGTAAAAGGTTTACATACTCCTCCACGTTAGGGATTAAGGCATTAGGAACCTCTTCTTTTTTGGGTTTATGTATGATGATTATATGCCTGCTTCCTAGGCAATCATTCAGCCAAAACCTAGTCACAGCTGACAGCCTGGATACCAGTCTTTATACAATAGAAGATTCTTCCTACGGTGAGCTCATTCTTCATGATATTGGGAGCTATACAGTGGTTAGCCAGGAAGGCGTACTTACTTCCAGGTATGAGTATCAGAAGAGATGGAAGATTTTGGATAAAAAGGGTGAGTCCTTTCAGGAGACCATTACCTTTGATCCAGGCGTTTCAGCAGAAGAATTGATAGAGCTGAAGGTAACTACCTATACGCCCATAGGAGAAGGGACATATGAGGCGGAAGAAATTTCACCCGCTACCTTTGAGAAAGAAGTCAGTAGCATAGCCTATACGCTGAAACACCTGATCAAAGACCCTACTCCCGGAATGATAATAGATTATGAGTACGTAATCGTATCTCCGGACCTCCACTTCCCTCGTCCCTGGAAGTTTCAGCATTTTGTTCCCTGCAGACTCAGTGAATACACTACTGCAGTCCCTCGAAAATTTAGCTATTGGTCTACCCTAAACAGAAGTTACTTCCCCATAGAAACAAAAGAGGAATTCTATAATATCCCCAACTCAGGAGCTATCAGTTACTATGATCCCCTCATTCCTGGCATAGATTTGAGCCTGGGAGAAGGAGAGATCATTTATGATAAGCGCACATTCTACAGTGTGAATGTCCCTGCCATGGAAAATGAGCCATACCTCCCTAGTCTAGAGGATTATATCCCCAAACTTTCCATGCAGATTAAGGAGAATTTTTCTCCTGGTAGAAGAGGGCAGAAAAAGTTTATCCTGGACTGGGAAAACTTCAATGAGAGGTTTATGCAGTCAGAAAATTTTGGGGCCTACCTGGAGCCTATTTCCTCTCTGGAAGTCACAGCCAAGAAACTCACCTTCAAAGCCAAGAATAACCGGGAGAGAATTAAGATTTTGTATGATTTCGTTCGGGATAATATAGAATGGGATGGGACTTACACCCTTTTTCCTTCAGACCTGGAATATGCCATGGAAGTGAGAAAAGGAACTAACTCTGATGTCAACTTCCTCCTACTGTCCATGCTGAAATCATTGAAGATAGAAGCCTACCCTGTGTTGATTAGTACCAGGGATCATGGACAGATTTCTCCCTTTTATCCATTGGTGAAGCAGTTTAATCATGTCCTGGTGGTGGTAAACCTGGGAACCCAGTATATCCTGCTGGATGCGCTTGGGAAGGGGATAGAATTTGAGATGGTACCACGAAATAACCTGAATAAAATAGGATTTCTTATAGATGAAGAAAGATGGGGGTGGATGAACATAGATCCCAAGAAGGGGTTGGATAGATATGTGTTCGGAAGAATTAAGCTGGAAGAAGATAGTTCTATAGATGCTGAACTGACCATTCTGTACAAGGGGTATAGTGCTGCTATTCAGCGGAATGCCTATTCAGAAATGAAAGATCAGCCGGAAAAATATATTAGAGAAAATGTATTTAAAAACTTCCCCGACCTCGAACTGGAGGAATTTGAAATAGACAATGAGGAAGTTTCAGATCAGCCTTTCCTGGTAAAGATCAAGTTCAAGACAGATAACTTTCTCCGAAAGGAGAGTGAGTATATGTTCCTGGAACCACTCATGATGCGGATGATAGAGGAAAACCCATTTAAAAATGATGCGAGGAAGTTTCCTGTAGATTTTGCCTGCCCTATTTCTGAGAAATACATTATTACCATTTTGATACCGGAGGGTTACGAGACCCTTCAGGTTCCGCATTCTCTCTACGCCGTGTTACCTGATGAAGCTGGTTCTTTTAAGTATGACAGCCAGCAGGTAGATCGTCATCTTCAGCTCATAAGCCACATAGAAATCAATAAGACGGACTTTCCCCTGAGCGTATATCCTGACATACAGGCCTTCTTCGCCTATGTGGTTGAGAAGCATGATGAGGACATTATTCTAAAGCGCATACTGGAATAAGGGATAGCAATTTTCCCTTGAGAAAAGCGTATATTTGCGGCCTTTGAGGACACATAATTGGGCAGCTGATATATGGAAATTCTTGACGGAAGAAAGATTTCAAAAATCATTCAGGAAGAAATAAAAGAAGAAGTACGGGGGATTAGGGAATCCGGTAAGCGACCTCCCCATCTCGTGGCTATTCTTATAGGGGATAATCCCGCTTCTAATACCTATGTTAAGAATAAGATGAGGTCCTGTGAATTTGTGGGGTTTAATTCTACCAAGGTCCACCTTTCTGATAATATCACGGAGGAAGAACTTCTGCATAAGGTCAGAATCTATAATGAAGATCCAGGAACAGATGGAATACTAGTCCAGATGCCACTGCCGGAACACATCACGCCTCATAGAATCACTCAGGAGATTCTTCCAGAAAAAGACGCAGATGGATTTCACCCTACCAATGTAGGTCTGGTTACCCTTAACTTCCCAGGGATCATCTCTGCTACCCCTGCAGGAGTACTGGAACTCATAGACAGGTATGGAATAGAGACGAAGGGGAAGCACTGTGTAGTAGTGGGGAGAAGCAGAATTGTGGGAAGACCCATGTCTATTCTCATGTCAAGAGGAGGCAAGCCGGGAGAAGCTACCGTAACTATTTGCCATAAGTATACGCCACCGGAGGAGCTGAAAAGAATTTGCCCACAGGCAGATATTCTGATAGTGGCAGTAGGGAAGCCCGGATTGATTACTGCAGATATGGTGAAAGAAGGTGCGGTAGTCATAGATGTAGGAATTACCCGAATACCTGACGAGACCAAGAAGTCTGGTTTTAGACTGAGTGGAGATGTAGACTTTGAGAATGTAGCGCCCAAGGCCAGTTTTATTACGCCAGTACCCGGAGGAGTAGGGCCTATGACAGTATCTATGCTATTAAAGAACACACTGGATGCCTATAAAAGGAGAATGAATGCTTGAGAAAACCTATATACCATTGGAAGAGGCAGTTCTACATGAGAAAGGTCTCCTTCCTGTTATGGAGTATTTCTATACCCTACAAGGAGAAGGGGCCTGGACAGGAACGGCTTCTTATTTCATTAGGTTAGCAGGTTGTGATGTGGGCTGCCACTGGTGTGATGTAAAGGAATCCTGGACTGTTCAGGAGGATCAATACATGTCTTGTGAAGACCTCCTGGCTAAGGTGCGAGAATCCGGAACTCATCATGTAGTCATTACGGGAGGAGAACCTACCTTGTATGACCTAACTCCTTTAGTAGACTTATTACATGCACATGGCTTACAAGTACACATAGAGACAGCCGGAACTAATCCCCTGAAAGGCGCCATAGACTGGGTTTGTCTTTCTCCTAAGAAGTTTAAGCAGCCTGTTTCGGAAATCTACCCTTTAGTAGATGAGCTAAAAGTAGTCATTTTTAATAAGCATGATTTCATCTGGGCAGAAAAGCATGCTGCGCTTTGTCCTGAAAAAACGCAACTATTTCTTCAGCCGGAATGGAGCAAGATGGAGAAGATGATGCCGGCCATTCTTGCCTATATAGCAGAACATCCTCGCTGGAGATTAAGCCTCCAAACCCATAAATGGATCCAGATCCCCTAAGCGTCTGAAAGGAGACATATGTCCTTCCTGATTCTGTAGACTTTTGCTGGCAGAACCATAACCTACAATTATTATGTCTCTTCAAGAAAAACTGGATACGTACAAAGCGGGCTTTCTCGAAAAAGCTGCGCAGGCAAAAATAGAAGCTTTTGATGATGGAGTAGAAGCCGTAGTCAAGAGCGGTATTGTGGACAAAGCCATCAACGTGAATGATCAGGCGCCTGATTTCAGCCTGATAAATGCTACAGGAGAAACAATTACCCTAAGTGAAGTGCTGAAAAAAGGCCCCGTAGTCCTTACCTGGTATAGAGGAGGCTGGTGTCCTTACTGTAATTTTACCTTGAAAAGTCTACAAGACGCCCTCCCGGCTATTCATGGGAAAGGAGCTTCATTATTAGCATTGACACCTGAACTTCCTGATTTATCTCTCTCTACGGCAGAGAAGCATGCATTGACCTTCGAGGTGCTGAGTGATGTTAATAATGAGGTAGCAGAGAAGTATAACATCATTTTTCAGCTGACACCTGAGGTGAAGAAGTACTATGACCAGGGGTTTGGGATGCTAAAGTACAATGGGCATGACAGACCAGATTTACCGCTGGCTGCTACTTATGTCATTAACACAGATGGAAAGGTAACGTATGCCTTCCTAGATGCAGATTATCGAAATAGGGCGGAACCGGCTGATATTATTGAGGCGTTAGCACAATTGTCAACTTAAGGGCTGGTTTCTCCCAGATTGGCAGATATAGGGGAAGAATGATGACCATTTTCTACCCAATCATACAAGATCTATGGGAATTCATCGATTTTCCTGAACCTTTTTGGAGGAGACACATATAAGTGGAAAGAAATACACACTATCCATGAAAAGTCTTTCTACTGCCTATCAGAAGATTCCCAAAGAGTGGATCGCCGTAACCATGTCTCTACTGAGCATAAGCTTGGTATTTGCGAGAATGTACTATACACATTATTTCGCCTTCAGATTTTTATTATGGAATCTGTTTCTAGCTTGGTTACCCTGGCTATTCGCTCAGCTAGCTCAGTCAAAATTTAAGCCCATTAAGTGGGGGAGTTGGATGGTGTGGCTGCTGTTTCTTCCTAACTCCTTCTACATTCTCACAGACCTTTTTCACCTCAAGTTACATACATATGTTCCAGGCTGGTTTGATCTGTTTATGATTTTAAGCTGTGCTTGGGCAGGTGTCTTATGGGGATTCTTCTCCTTAAGAAAGTTTCACCTGCAGATGATCAGCCAATTTGGGAAACCATTTTCAAGAGCTACCACTTTTGGGGTGCTGATCCTTTCCAGTTTTGGTGTGTATTTGGGTAGGTACCTCAGGTGGAATAGCTGGGATGTGTTCTCCAGACCCATGGGGCTAATAGAAGAGTTAATGACCTATACTTTTATGGAAGGGGGATGGAAGCAGATGCTAGGCTTTACCTTATGTATGACAGGTTTTTTGACACTGGCTTATATAGCCTGGATGGAGAAAAATGTAGAAATTCCTACATCTCAGCAGACTTAGAAATATACTTTCCCAGTTTATAAATGAAGTGGTCCAGGTGTTCTTCTATCTGGACTTCATCCATCAGCTTGTTGATCAACATAATGCCAAGGCCGCCCTTGGCACGCTTCTTTACAATGTCTTCGATTTTGCTGGGCTTGTAGGTGTGTATAGGGAAGGCGCTTCCTTTATCCTTGATTTCTATATAGACTACATCTTTTTGTTTGTAGAGAGAAACTTCAATAGAGGAGTTTTGATCACATTGGTGGTGATGAATGATGCAGTTAGCACAGGCTTCGTCGGTAGCCAGGACTATTTGGTCCGACTCCTTGGTGGACACCTCCATGTCCCTCAACCGGGATTTGACAAAATCCCTGATGAGCGCAAGACTCTGCCTTGTACAAGCTACTTTAATTTGAGCTTTCATCCCTTGAATAAGTTAGCTACTTCTTCCTTAGAGTCGACAATGGGAATGAGTTTACTCAATCCTAATAGGTCAAACACTTCTGCTACACTTGGACTAAGGTTGGAAAGCACTATTCTACCCTGCCTATCTTTGAATTCATCCAGGTAAGACACAAATACACCTAAACCGGCGCTGGACATGTAGGGAACTTCTGAGCAGTCTATCAGTACATTGAGCCGGTCTGCATCCAGTAAATTCCTGATATGCTCATCTAGTTCTATAGAAGAATTTGCATCTAAATCCCCTACGGGCCTTAGCGTTACATATTCTTCTTCCTGGATTTCATTAATTACCATATTCAATTTCTATTACGACAACTCATACCGAATGTTTAATCCACTACTGACTAAAAGTTTGAATCGTGAAATATTCAACATTAATAGTTAGATAAACTTAATAGCCAGTACGGTGTAATCATCCTCCAAATCAGTATGTGTGAAATCTTTTACCCCATCTACTATTGAAGTAGTTAGTTCTTCACTTTCCATATTTCTATGCGCAGTGAAGATATTTTTTAGCCGTTGGTAGCCGAACTCTTCCCCCTCCTCATTTCTTGCTTCTATGATTCCATCTGTATAAAGTAGAAGCATATCACCAGAATTATACTTAATGGTTTGAGGTTCCTGATTATAGCTTTTAAAAATGCTTCCTTTTACTATCCCTAATCCTAAGGTTCCTTCCCGCATCATGCAAATTTTGTCCTCTTGAGAGTTGTAGTAAAAGGCCGGGCAGTGCCCTGCACGTATCAGTTGTATTTCTTTCTTCTGGGTATCTATGTCCAGATAGGTAAGCGTAACAAAGAAGCCTTTCTGCATACAGGCTACCAGCGCCTGGTTAGAGGTATTCATAAACTCAGTAGGCGTCATATTGGTGCGGGCCAGTGCATGGAAGATTCCCTTAATCTCTGCCATGTAAAAAGCGGCTGTAGTCCCTTTCCCTGAGACATCCCCTATAGCTACCTTAAATCGACCCGGCTTACATTCTATCACATCAAAGTAGTCTCCTCCTACCTCAGAGGCATTGTCATTTTTAGCATTAAATGAGATATCTCGTGTAGTAGGAAGGTTATGCGGGAGTAGCTGTTGCTGAACGTCCTTGGCAATTTTAAGCTGCTCCTGGTAACGTTCCATTTCTATGGATCGCTTAACCAGCTTGGCATTCTCCAGAGCTATACCTGCCTGCTCAGCAAAGTTGGTGATGGATTGTATAGTTACGTCCTCAAAGGAGTTTGGAAGCTCATTGACTATATAAATGGCGCCATAGGTTTGGCTGCTGGACATGATGGGCACTACCAGCATACACTTATATCGGCTGCTATTATTTCGGAATACCTTATGCTTCCGCATATTTTTCACCAGATAGTATTTCTGGTCCTTCAATACCTTCTCTGTAATAGATTGATCCTGTTTAATCTCTTTGATTTCCTTTTGACCTATCCGTTTTCGAATGAATAACTCAGACTGACCGGTCTTTTCTGAAATCATCTCTAACCAACCTGCTCTCGCATTGCCCGCCAACACACTGGCATCCAGTAGACTGTTCATGATTTCTGTGAAGTCCAGGTTAGACTGTATGGCCTGGTTGATCTTGCTATATGAGGCTATTTCCAGACTGTTAAGCTCAAAAATAGAAGAAGTAGGTAGGTTGAAAAATAGGACCAGTATGGCGAACACACTGTATACAATAGGAAAGATGGTAATGATTCTCAGGAATAGATATCCCGGGAGCACATCTATAGGAATATCCAACTCCAGTGGAAAGCGAAAAGTAGCTATAAGGTAAGTGATTCCTACTACCACTATCAGAGAAAATAATCCGAGTGCCCTAAGCTTTTGGTTGAAGTTCAGATAGGCGATCCATCTTACATTAGCTGCTAGTAAGAGAATCAGAATAACGTAAACAACAACAAATAAGTAGTAAAGAACGCCAAAAGCAGGTGCAAAGGGGAACACACCTAATAGTAAGGCAAATCCTGTTAATACCAGGTAAATGGTCCATCCTCTTACCCTTCTCTTGGTACGCTGATACAGCACAAAACGTCTGAAGATGAATACCCCTGAAAGGAAAAACATCAGGAAAGCGTACAGCCCTATAGAAAAGAAAATAGGCCCTAGATAGCGGGCCAAGGTATAGCTTTGGGTAGTATTATTGAGAATGATGGTGAGCAGGATCAAGGTAATTCCCCCCATCCCTATCATAAACAACTTCCACAGAAGCGTGATCACGTCCAGCTTCTCTATTTTGTCAAAACTTCTTCCAATGAAAATAGCATTGCAAAGAAGAAATAAGGCAAAGGCTATTCTATAGCCCGGAAGGGTAGGATAGGTCCCATCATCAGCCTGCTCAAAAATCGTGAGGGCACCGAACTGCAGCACGTGGTATAACACCACTACCAGCCAGGTGGAAACGGCTGCTGCTATAATGATACCTTTGACGATTTTAGGTTTCAACCCGATAAATATTAATTTGAACGGATAAATTTATGCATTTAATCGGTAAGTATGGCCACCCTTTTTTTGTAAGGGAAGCGAACACTTCCCTTAATTGCCACTAAGCTGATTCTGTAACCACTTCTCCCATGGCAAAAGCTGAAGTTTATTGGGTAGATGTACCAGCTGTCAACATACAGCCGGATAAGGACCCATATATAAAACTGGTGAGAGTGGAGAAGAAAAAGATCGTATTGGTTTACAGTAAGGGGAAATGGCACGCCATCCAACAGAAATGTCCTCATGAAGGAGGGCCTATGGAAGGAGGATGGCTTAATGAGGAAGGGAGGATACTGTGCCCATGGCATAGGTATGCATTCGACCTGGAAACAGGCCAGTGCGGAAAGGGAGGCTTTTATCTGGATACCTATGAGATCAGAACACTGGGGAAAAAGCTTCAATTGCAGTTTAAGCGCAAAAAATGGGGACTGTGGTAGGGAATGCTCCCTAAAAAGCCTACCTTATTATAATTACATTGTATGAAGAAACTGTTTACCATTTGTTTTTGTCTCCTTTTGAGTGGGATGCTATCAGCTCAGGAGTTTTTCATAGGAGCCCAGGTAATTCCTCAGCAAAGTTGGCTCCTCAATCAGGATGATGCTGATTTACCTGAATCTCAATATAAGCAGGAATCTCTTGGGGGAGT
>JBCDBC010000090.1:0-10001 GCA_039184535.1 Bacteroidota bacterium
ACGAGGTCTGCACTGGTAGCCGTGAAGCGGGCGTTGCCGGATTTTCGCTCGCGCAGTTCATAGGCGCCGCCATCCACGGGATGCCAGCTTAGGGACATATCAGTGAGCGTGAAAAAGAAGTCTGTCGTCAAAGCCCCGACACGATTGGTGAAGACGCCATGCTGATCTTACAGTGGGTCTTAAGCCCCATCAATCCATAGATCACATTCACGCCCGTTTCTTCCAGGTCCTTAGCCCAGCTAATGTTATTCTCCTCATCAAAACGTGCTTTCAACTCTATTAGGGCAGTAACGCTTTTCCCATTTTCTACCGCCTTTTTAAGAGCGGATACTATGGGAGAATTTCCACTGGTCCGGTAGAGGGTCTGTTTGATGGCCAGAACTTTGGGATCTTCAGCCGCCTGTGAGACAAAATCTATGACGTGGTTAAAGCTGTCATAAGGGTGGTGTAGGAGAATATCTCCTTCTCTTATCGCTTTAAAAATATTGGGCTGCTTAATCAGTCTTTTCTCAAATGCCGGTAGGAAAGGCTGATCTTTGATTTCCGGTGCTTCCACCTTCATGAGAGACATGAAGGCAGATAGATCCAGGTAGGTAGGAGATTCATATATAGAACCCTCTGTCAGATCCATGTTCTCCATCAAAAACTGTCTGGCAGATTCTGGCATTTCTCTACTTACTTCCAGCCTGATTACCGTAGCCAGACGCCTTTTCCGTATTTCTCTTTCTATGAATTTGAGCAGGTCATCTGCTTCTGCCTCTGCCAGTTGTAAGTCTGCATTTCTCGTGATCCTGAATTCCGAGATGTCCAGAATCTTCAGTTTGGGGAACAGCTGATCCACATATTTCTTCATCACATCTTCCAGAATGACAAAATCTGTCTTGCCATTATCAGAAGGGAGGGGGATGAAACGTGGTAACTGACCCGGAATAGGCACTACAGCTGTCTTTAGCTCATTTTTATAAGATTCCCTCAACTGGACCATTAGGTTTAGGCTCAGGTTTTTCAGTATGGGGAATGGGTGGGAAGAGTCAATGGCCATAGGGGTCAGCACCGGGAAAATTTTCTCCCGGAAATAATCTGCTAAATACTGACTCTGAGGTTTACGAAGACTATTAGTATCTCTGATTCTGATTCCCTTTCTTTTGAGTTTAGGGAGTATGTCTTCTTCCAGTATGCTGGCTTGCTTGGCTACTAGCTGGTGGACTTCAGCAGAAATGCGGTTTAAGACTGCCCTTGGAGGGAGACCGTCAGCGGGGATATCTCTAATATTGGCATGTACCTGCTCATTAAGGCCGGATACACGTATCATATAAAATTCATCCAGATTTGAGCTGAATATGCTGATGAACTTAAGCCTTTCCAGAAGAGGGTGCCTGTTATCTTCTGCTTCCTCAAGCACACGCTCATTGAATTTTATCCAGCTTAATTCTCGATTGAAATAATACTTAGGGCTCTTGAGATTCTCCGACATGACCTGACCGCTTACTACGCTAATGAGAAGGAAAAAATAAAAAATGGGCTATATAGGTTTCATAAAACCAAAAGGATAGAAACCTTCACTTTTCTACTAAAGAGTAAATATAATACTCTGGACATGCTTAAAATGTAAAATATACATTTATTTTTGTATAGCGGATAAACCATGAGAGGAATTTGTATTTTATTATTGGGGGTCTTGATGGCTTGCTCTTCTCCGGAAGCAGTAGAGGAAGAAGCGCCTGTCCCTCAGGAAGAGGCCGGAAGTAGTATAGAATCTTTTGGGGTTAGCTATGTATTCTCTGATTCAGCCAGGCTTACAGCTAAGCTGAAGTCCAGGCATGTGATTGAAAAAGAGGAAGACCTGGGAGAGGGCCCGGAGCCTATTCACTACTTTTATGAGTGGGTGGAGCTTGAGTTCTATGATGAGAATGGCAACTTGGCGAGTAGAGCGGAAGCTCTGGGAGGAAAGTTTAGACGGAAAAAAAGATTGGCAGAATTGGCAGGAGATGTGGTTCTTAGCAATCTTGAAGACGAGACACTTAGAACAGAACAGTTATTCTGGGATGCCAGAATAGATTCTATCTACACATATAAACCCGTGGAAATAGAGACCCCGGATAAAATCATTAGAGGAAGTAAGGGACTGAAGTCCAATAGCTCTTTTACAGAGTACTCTATATTTGGGATTCAGGGAGAAATGGAAGCTGATGAGAATTTTCAATAACACTACCCCTTTTAAATACCTGGCATGAAGTACATAGAATACGTCTATTTGGCTGGTTCAGTGATGCTAATGATCTTTCTGGTAACAGAATTTAAGCATCTTACTAACACCACCATAGGGGCCCTTCTGGTGGCCATGGTTATTTTTGGGTTTATGTACTCCTTCAGACGTAACCAACGTATCAGATTTGAACGCTGGCGTGAAGAAGAGATCCAAAAACTAGAAGAAGAGGAAGATATGCAAGGATACACTAAAACTTAATAGGCGTACGTGGAAGTTCCTTTATCGGTCATAGTCATATTGTTGCTGAGTTTGGTCCTATCCTTCTTCTTTTCAGGGATGGAAATAGCCTTTCTTTCCTCCAGTAGACTAAAGATAGAATTGAAGCTCAGGCAAAATGTCCGATCTGCTATTATTCTCTCTAAATTCACTAAGCGCGTTTCTGAAGTCCTCATCACCATCCTCATAGGGAATAACCTGGCCCTGGTGATTTTCACCATATACATGGACAGGTTAACCAAGCCTTTTTTAGAAGGCGTAACCAATGGTCTCCTCACCTTTACTCTTCTACAGTCCCTGATCACTACCCTCATTATTCTGATTTTTGCAGAATATATCCCCAAAGCCATATTCAGAAAGTTGGCAGATACCATCGTATTTCCGGCATCCTATATACTTTCAGCCTTCTTTTGGATATTAAGATGGCCGGTCATTTTGGTGAATGCCATTTCCAGGCTGATCCTAAGATACCTATTTAGGGTGACAACAGATGATAAAATCGTGGGTTTAGGGAGAAAGGACCTGGACCAGTATATACAGGAAGTAATAGCAGCTAGTGAGAAGCAGGAAATGGAGGACCTGGACCTGGATACGGAGATGCTGAATAATGCCCTTTCTTTTAAAGAGACGAAGGCAAGGGAGTGCATGATCCCCAGAACAGAAATCATCGCCGTAGCTAAAGAGGCAGGGATAGAAGAACTCATGGATACCTTTATAGAACATGCCCTATCTAAGGTCATCATTTATGAAGATTCTCTGGATAGGATTGCAGGCTTTGTGCATTCTTCCTCCATGTTTAGCATGCCCAAAACCATAGAAGAAGTCATGCAGCCGGTATTCATAGTTCCTGAAGCGATGCAGGCGAATAATCTTCTGGCGGAGTTTTCTGAGAATAAGCGTTCAGTAGCCATCGTAGTTGATGAGTTTGGGGGAACATCAGGTATGATCACCATGGAAGACTTGATAGAAGAAGTCTTTGGAGAAATAGAAGACGAGCATGATGAGGAAGAGTTACCTGAGGAGGACCTGATCAAATTGATCAATGAAGACGGAAGCATTACGCTGGGAGCCAGACATGAGATAGATGACCTGAATGAGGATGAAGATTTAGGGATAGAGTTACCTGATGAGGAGTACTATACTACCCTGGGAGGGTTAATCATGTATCACCATGAAAATATTCCTAAACAGGGCGAGGAAGTGGAAATAGAGGTAGATAAAACGCAATATAAGTTTACAATTCTGAAAGCTACCCCCAGTAAAATTATCTCAGTAAAGCTGAGTATACATGAAAGGTAACAGCTTTCTGTATGTTCATTTTGAATTTAGCCCTTTTCAAGCGAAATTTGTTGGCCTTAAAAATCTGTATAAACCGCTAATACTTAGGATTATCACAGGTAGAAATTTAGAAAAACGCATTTTTTGATATGTCGATACTGAGCCGGATTAGGAATAACATGGGACTTGTAGTAGTGGTGATTGCTATCGCTACCCTTGGATTTATACTCACTGACTTTCTCACGGGGGCTACCAGAGGCCCTCAGGGCCCCAGACCTGTAGGAGAAATTGCTGGAAGAACGATCACTGCCGCGGACTTCGAGGAGAGATATCAGGCAGAACTACAGCGCTACCCAAGCTTACCAGAATCCCAGAGAGGATTTATCATGGACCAGGTGTGGAACCAGATGGTGTCTGAAATTCTGTATGAGAAAGAATTTGAAAAGCATGGGATAGAGATAAGCGGAGATGAGGTATACGATATGTTTACCGGGAAAAATATTCACCCTGCCGTTCGTCAGAGTTTCACCTCTCCCGGGCAGGAATTTGATCCTGAGTTTGTTCGTTCACAGCTGTCAAGACTGTTGGATGACGAGACTATGGCTGAGCAGCTGATAGTATTTGAAGACTTCCTCGCCAAGAGTAGAGCGACAGAAAGATATAATAACATGATATCCTCTGCCTACCTGGGGTCAAAAGCTCAGGCACAGCAGAAGTACAATGATCAGAATAGAAATGTAAACGGAGAGTATCTGGCCATTAACTATGCGCAGATACCTGATTCTCTGGTAAGCGTTTCTGACAGTGAGCTGGAAAGCTACATAAGTAGTAACAAAAACAGATACAAGCAGGTAGAAGAGACTTATGTGAAGTTTGTAAACTTCCCTGTAGAGGCTTCTGAAGAAGACTCGGCCAGAGCCAGAAATAAAGTACTGGGACTTAAGGAGCGTTTTGAAGATGCTCCGAACGATTCTGTTTTCACGAGTAACAAATCCAGAACACCTTATACTGGAACCTTCCAGGCAGTTTCTGCCCTAAGCCCTGAACTTCAGGATCAGTTAACAGATGGGTCTGTAGGAAGTATACTGGGACCTGTATTTGAAGCTGGATACTACAAGCTTTATAAAATAGTAGATACGCAGACTGGAGAAGAAACGTTCTCCAAAGTGAAACACATCCTCATCAAGCCTTCCGGGGATGATAATGCAGCAGACAGCGAAGCCAGAAGTAGAGCTAACCAACTAGCCAGACAAGCTAACGCCAGTAACTTTTTTGACCTGGCAAACGAGAACTCAAGAGACTTCCAGACTAAGACTAAGGGAGGAAGCCTGGGGTGGTTGACAGCACAGAATAAATACGGAGAAGACTTCTATGATGAGGTAAGCAAGATTCCTGCTGGTTCCATCAGAACAGTTAAGAGTGATGAAGGTTATCACGTAGTATTCGTGGAAGCTCGTACAAATAAGGAGTACGCACTGGCAAACATAGAAGAAGAAGTATTTGCTGGTTCCGCTACAGACAAAGGTGTATTCCAGGAAGCTAATATCTTCCTGAGTAAGGTTTCCAGCGCTAATAGCATAGACTCTGCAGCAGCAGCTTTGGGACAAAACGCTATTCAGTCTAACCCATTCACACCTGAGACGCGCTTTGTAAATGGACTTGAGGGAGGAAGAGAGTTGATTAGATGGGGATTAGAGGCTGATCTGGATGAGCTTTCTGAGGTAATGAGAATAGGAGATAGCTATGTGGTAGCTGAGGTGGTAGAGAAAAGAAGTGAAGGAACTAGAAGCCTGGAAGACCTTAGAACAGAAGTAAACAGAAAAGTTCTTAACCAGAAGAAAGCGCAGATTATCAAGGATAGACTAAATGGTTTAGCGCTTTCTGATGATCTTAACGCCGTTAGCCAGGCATATAATAATGAGTACAGCGCGGGTTCATTCGTGAATACAGCTACCGGAATCAACTTTGAAACCAGCACCATTCCTGGGATTGGTGCAGATTACTATCTGATAGGAAAGATCAGTTCTATGAGCCAGGGAGACGTTTCTTCCCCGCTGGAAGGAATTAACGGAGTATACGTCTTCAAGGCTACCCAGGTAACAGAACCTGTAGAGTTGGAGAGTGAAACACTGATTACCAAAAGAACCAGCGAGTCATTAACTGGGAAAACAGCTATTGAAGCTAAGATAGACCAGACGCTAAAGGATATTTCTGATATCGAAGATGAACGTTACAAAGCTGGATACTAAAAAAGATTAACACCTAACTTGAGAATAAAAGCCCTCCACTCGGAGGGTTTTTTTGTTGGTAGGCGAGTGGTCTAGCAAAGTGCAAAGGTTCCTTTTCTATAGAAATATCGTTTAGAAAAGTAAGAGGACTAGTAATCTATGCTAAGGTGAATCAAAAATTACTTCTTGCATTACTCCTTTTTTGCGTATGCTCCGCAGGAGGGAAGATGATAGCCCAGGACCTGCTCACGAGCAGGAAAGCAAGTGAGCATGGGTATATCTATCAAATCACGAATGCAGAAGCAAAACTAATTTATAAGAAAGAGTTTCAAGAAATAGGGGAGTCATCCTTCCACAGTCCGATAGACACCTTTTTGGTAGATAGTGGCTATCATGAAACCCTCCCTCCGGGACATTACCTAAAAATATATGCTAAAGGGAACCAGCAAAAGTTGGAGATTCTATCCGTCCCCAATGTAGGTGTTCACATAGCCAATAATGGAAAAGATCTTCTCATAAAACTTCTGTCTGCCGAAGGTGAGATAGTATCGGATGCGGAGGTTAGGGTCAAGGGGAAGAAGCTACCCTTTGACCAATTGGTCCAGGCATTCAGGCATAGAAAATCCAATAAAAGAGGCTTACTGGAGGTGAGATATAAGAAGTACTCACACTTTGTAAAGCTTAACAGACAGTATAATAATTCAGCCTTCAAACGTACCTACCGCCAAATTGTGTATCGGACCCCCTTTGCATATGTGTGGCGACCTGTGGACTACCTGATCCACTTACCGATAGATGGAGTAAAATCCATCAGTAGAGGATATCGGCTGGGTACCATAGCCAAGACAGTTAGATTTGCCGATAGAACATTTAGTAACCTACAGTGCTGGTTTAACCCTTACTACTGCAGTAATTTCTATAAAGAGTTTGGTGGGTACCTCATTACAAATAAACCTAAGTATTTACCTGGGGATACAGTAAAGGTAAAAGCGTTTATACTTGGAAAACGCGATAAACCCTTCAAGAAAGACCTCCAACTATTTGTGGACAACAAACAGCTTTTTGAGGTATCATCCGTAAGGCCCGGTTGTTATGTTGCGGAGTTTACTATAGAGGATTCATTAAATGTAAAATTGGATCAGCGTTTCATGGTAAAATTTGCTAAGGAAAGCAGACGAAAGGAAAGATCTCTTTCCACTTCCGTAAAGTATGAAGAGTATGAGCTAGATGATGTCTCTCTAATCGTATCTACAGATAAGCAAAACCATTATCGGGATTCTTCACTAACACTAACTATAAAAGCTGAAGATAGTAATGGGCTTCAAGTTAGAGAAGGAAGCATAAGGATGATAATTAAATCTAGTGAGGTCGGAGATGTATTTGAGGAAGCCATTTTCCTTACGGATACCTTACTTGATATCCGAGAAATCCTCTCTTCAAAAGGGAGTACGGATATTATCATTCCTGATACCATTTTCCCTAATGCCAATTTAACGTATGACATAGAGGTGGTCTTACTTACCTCAGATAATCAAAGACTGGAACAGCAAAAAAGGATTTCCTTTTTTCATCTGCACAGAGAAGCTAACCTAAGACTTCTAGGGGATAGCTTGAAGGCATCCTTATTAGAAAATGGTACTGAAAAATCAGTTCCAGCTACACTATATGGCTTTGATTCTTTTGGGAATGAAATATTATTGCAGGAAGGGATTATACCATTTTCTTACCCTATAGATCCTTTCTTCCTCAGCTATAAAGTGGAAGTAGATTCAACTTCAGCCTTCTTAACTATTCATAAGGAGGCTTCATTACTGCAATTCTTTTCTGATAGAAAGGAAGATTCTCTCTTTATAAGTGCACAAAATCCCAGAAATATTCCTTTTTCCTTTATAAAAAGAATCATGATATAGAGAGAGGGTTTGGGAAGAATCTACAAATATCACATTCAACTAAGCCAGACGAAGAATATTTATTAGCGGTACAATACATTTGGGGAGGAAGAGTAGTAGAGAAGAAGTATCAAATCGGTTTCAGAAAAAAAGAGCTTACTGTTAAGGTAAATCATCCACAGCGGGTATATCCCGGTCAGCAAGTAGAGATAGACCTGGAGGTAGTGGATATGGCAGGAAAGCCAGTGGAAGGCGTAGATCTTACCGCTTATGGTTTTACATCTAAATTTGATCACACAGCACCGACCCTTCCGTACCTGGGGAAGAAAAATAAAGGTGTGAGGCTGATCAACAATTTTTCTTTGGCAGAGCCTGAAAAGACTAGTTCTCAATCTTTGCCATATAGAAGCTGGAAATCTGAGTCAAGGCTGGATAGTATTCCCTATTACCAGTTTTCATATCCTCAGGATTCTGTCTATCTATTCCGTTATCCGGCCAAGGACTCTATTACTCAGTTTGCCCCATTTGTATACAAAGATGGGAAAAGGCTAAAGACACATATAGTCTATCTGGATAGGGAACCGGTATTTTTTAGCTGGTCAAATAACGTTAGGCCTTATACATTCAGGGTAACCCCAGGCTATCATAACATCAGAATAAGAACTGAAGAGCATGAAATCACCCTTGACAGCATACTTTTTATTAAAGGGTGTAAGCATATCGTAAGTGTTTCTCCAGAGACAAGCTCCAGAAAAATCAAAGTAGCTAGTAAAGATGCGTTCCTAAGTGAGTATGAGAAAGAATTACTCTATCCGTTTATTTTCCCATACACCTATTCGGACAAATCTACTTACAGATATATACAGCAGAATGAGGAAACACATTTCTTGCTTCCCGAATCAAGAGGAGGAATGTATGTTAATTATGAAAGAATTTATCTGGCAGGCCCAGTCAGTGGGCGCTACCTTTTCAAAGAGATAGAAGGGTTTTCAACTGCTTTCAAACATCAGGGCAATTATTATTATGATTTTTCTCCAGGGCTATTGAAAATGACCAGCATAGATACTAAATCCTATTTCCCCAGTAGGTTAAGTCAGTATGGTTCTCTTAATAGCCTTGAAGATGAGGTGTTTACTGTAGAGATCTTAGAGGAGAAATGGGAGAAGTTTCAATTGACTAGTAGAAGAGAAAACTTTCTTTCTTCCTCACTTAATCGTAAGAAAGGAAGTGCTACCCTGAAGCTAAGGCTGTCTTTGGAGGCTGGTATGCAGGAACCTCTTAACCTCATACTTCTTCAGCAGGAGAAGCCTTTACTACATGCCATAAATCCAGGAGATATTAGGAGATTTGATCGTCTTCCTGCAGCCACTTATCGCTTAATGTTGCTCTTTCAGGATGGCCAATATGCCCTCATGGATTCCATCCAGGTCAGACCTAACGGACAAACGATACTTTTATGGAAGCTCAAAGAACTAGCCTCTGACTCATTTAGTTTTGAAATAAGTCGCATTCTGGATGAATCTCAGAAGAGACAAGGACTGGATATACAGAGTCAGGAGTCGTTGAAGCGAGCTTATCGGGAGACCTTTTTTGCTAGCTTAGGTGGAAGGAAAGTAATGGGAAGAGTAGTAGATGAAGTGAGTAAAGAACCTATTGAAGGAGTAGCGGTGTTAATAGAAGGCACTACCATAGGGACACTTACAGATAAGAATGGGAATTATTCCTTAATGGTGCCTGCTGGTAAGTACTTATTGAATGTGGCAATGATAGGCTACAGGCCTCAGACTGTAGATCTAGACCAGAATCCTCAAGGAACAATAAGTCTATCTGCTGCAGAATTGCGACTAGATGAAGTCATAGTAACAGGCTATGGTGCCTCAAAAAGGAAAGATAAGGTAGCTTCAGTCTTTTCCGTTGTGGAGCAGACAATTCAGGGACGAGCTGCAGGAGTTCAGATTGTGTCAGATGAAATAAGTACCTCCTTGGCCATCAGGGGACTTTCAGCCATAAGTACGTCCAATCCACTGGTTATTATTAACGGGAGGATTTACCTGGGGGACGCAGCCTCCCTTTCACCGACCTTATTAGAAAAGGCTCAGAGACTCACAGGAGACCAGGCTG
>JBCDBC010000091.1:0-9944 GCA_039184535.1 Bacteroidota bacterium
ACATGATCATCTTGGGTGCCTTGGGAGACTGGGTTTGTACGTAGGAGTAGAGATTATTCAGGGTATTGAAGAGGAAGTGCGGATTAATCTGAGCCTTGAGAAACTTCAACTCATTGGTAACCTTCTCCCTTTCAAGCAGGCGCATCCTATCCAGGTCTTTCCGCCTGGCTATATGTGCCTCCCATGCCAGAAAAGCAAGCGCCGGTGTATAGAATCGAATGCTTTTGAGAATATAAGAACCAGGTGTCATGAAGGGAATGGTATCAGGATCTTTCCCATTGAGCACATCCATCCAGAGATAGCCATTCATCCTGCAGAACGCACTCAACAAAAAGGAGGAAACTAACAGGCTGACTACAAAAATGGCAATCTTTTTTCGCTCATAGAGGAAGGGAATTTGTACATGCTTCAGCAGATAGAATGCGACCATGAAGAGGGAAACATTCAGGATATTGACTATGGCAATTACCCTAATGTCATCATAGAAAGAGGACATGTAGGTGTACACTATGTAGACCCCTATCCAGATGGCAGCATGTTTTAGGTACTCCCGCATCGAGACAATGTATGCAATTTGGCAGTATTCTGTAAGTATTTGTATACGTGTAAGGCTGTTTTGTAGACGAATACATTCCTCACATATAAATACAGCTAACATCACACATTTCGTAGCTAAACCTGTCATCCTCTACTTCTCCTACCCATACTTCTACTTTCCTCTTTTCCGATCCTGAATCCCCCTAAGTTGGGGACTCACGATCTGATTACCCCTATCTCACATGAAACCAATTTCACTTCTCACTAGAGGTCTTATATGCATTTCTATTGTATTCCATATTTCTCTCCTACACGCCCAACAGATTCCATATCTAACGGCTGAAATAACGGCAGATGGAAAGCTGGACGAAGAAGTATGGGAGCAGATCCTTCCCTTCCGAAACTTCCAAAACTTCTTCCCTATCAATGAAGGTCCTGCACATAATGACACGGATGTATACGTCTTTCATGACGGGACTTACCTCAATGTGGCTTTTGTCTATCATGATAGCAGTGCTACTGTCAGAGTAAACAGCCTGAAAAGAGATGACTACAGTTCAGGCTTTCATCTGAGTGATGGAGTAGGAGTTGTCATAGACCCCTATAGCAACCAAAACAGGGGATACCTCTTTGCCATGAATGGAATGGGAGCACAATTAGATGGTCTGATAGCTAATTTTGATGATGCTAACCTAAGTTGGGATGCCATCTGGAAGGGGGGAACGACTGTAGAAGGAAATGACAAGATTTATGAGTTTCAAATCCCCCTAAGTGCCATGAGCTATGATCAACATATCTCAGCATGGAGTTTTCAATTTTACACCCGTGATGCACGCCAAAGGATGTATACCGTATGGAACAAGTTTCCCAGAGGATTCCTTCAATATGATACACGCTTTCTGAAAAAGATAGAACTGGAATCTCTTCAACCGTCCAAGTCCGCCAGGGCCATGGTCATCCCATCTCTTACAGCCGCCTATGCAAAGGATCAACTCAACAATGAAGAAAACACCACCCTTCAACCTAGTCTGGACCTCCAATACAAGCTTACTGATGGCCTTAGGTTTGACGCTACCTTAAATCCAGATTTCTCTCAGATAGATGTAGATCAGCAGGTAACTAATCTCACCAGATTTAGCATTGTCTTCCCTGAGAGAAGGAACTTTTTTATTGAGAATAGTGATATGTTCACTACTCTTCAATTAGCCAGCAACATCAATCCTTTCTTCTCGCGCTTCATAGGCGCTTCTGAAGATATACTGTATGGCCTAAAACTCTCAGGGAATGTAGCTCCTAATACCAGAATAGGTGTTTTGCATATCCAAAGCAAAAAGGAAGATGCTGCCCTAGCACAGAATTACACAGTGGCCTCTATCAAGCAGCAATTTGGGCCTATCTTCAATGCGACTGCCTATCTGGTAAACCGACAAGCCAGAGGAGACTACAACCGTGTGTATGGTGCAAAGGCTAATTACCTAAGCCCTAACCGTAAATGGTCGGGATTTGCGGCTATCAGCCAAAGTGATAATGACCAAATAGAAGGAGATAACCAAGCTTTTACATTGGAGAATAACTACAATACCCGAACCCTAAGTTTTAGCTCGAAATTCAATAAGGTTGGAAGGAACTACCTTACTGACATAGGCTTTGTCCCCAGAATAAACAACTATGATGCCTTGAATGATGAAGTAATTAGGGAAGGGTATTCGCAATTCTCCCAATCTGCTCTCCTGAATATATTTCCTAAGGATCAGTCTGTAGTCCAGTCTTATCGGCCTGTATTTGCTGAGGCTAATATCTTTTGGGATGAGGAGAATCAGCATCTGGAAACCAACTATTTCTACAATATGGCTGTCTTTTTTGCTAATCAGATGTCAGCTTATGTGAACCTATATCACGATGAGGTCAACCTAAAGTATGCCTTTGATCCCTTGAGAAATGGGGCCTTAGTGCTGGCTGATGCTTATCAAAACACCGCTATTAGGATGGGCGTAAACTCTGACTATACCCAGAAAATTTATGGCTCAGTCAATGTTCAAAATGGAGGCTTTTTTAATGGAACCCGCGATAGATTCAGAACCAAGCTAGGCTATCGTTTCTTGCCGCTACTTACCCTGGAGGCTAACTATGAGTATAACAATATAAAGCTGGAAAATGGAGATGGCCGTCCCTTACACTTATTAGGAATCTCCACAGAAGTTTTCTTCAGCAACAAACTCAACTGGACCACCTATCTCCAATACAACCAGCAGATAGATAATTTCAACGTTAACTCCAGGCTTCAGTGGGAATACAAACCTCTCTCCTTCATTTACCTGGTGTATACTGATAATTACTCAGAAGAACTGGTACAGAAGAATTGGACCATCAGCTTTAAAATTACCAGGAGGCTGCACTTTTAAGAAGTGTAGCCTCCTGGTAATGCATTTTCTCTTAGAAGTTGATTTATTTCAGTGCTAGTTTTTGAAACTTCAGATTTCTAACTCTACTTCCTCGGTTAAGAAGGAATCCATTTGGAAGGCCCTGCTCATCAAAGGTGAATTCCAGTTTACTTGCAACTCCAGCTTCTGGCGTAAAAATTTCTCTGGATTTATTGTTTAAGAACACCTGACCTCCTTTTGTATTCTCTATCATTAGCTTATCATCAGACACACTAAATGACCATGAAATTCCTAACTCTGCACAAAAATACATGCCCGTATAGCTTACTAAAGCTAAGGGAGCTTTCTCCTCAGTAGACAATCTAGTTAGCTCACCTTCCTTTCTGCCACCCGACCGTACTTCCACTTTCACAAAACGCCCCTCCTTTTCCTCCATAAAATGGAGTGTAGACCCTATGGCCGACATGTCTAAGACTGTTTCAGAAATAGGTTTGACAGGAACTTCAGGCTGCCCTTCTAATTGAACTGTTAGACTACCCTCATTCTCTCGGATCACTACTTTCATCTCTCCGTTAAACAAATATTCTCCCACAATTTTATCTAGGGACTCACTAGATAAGATGACTGAATTTGTTTGAGGTTCTTCAGATGGTGGAACTTGCTGTTCCGTCTGAGTAGGAGAAACGTAATTCGAAAGTATTCCCATCCCAAAATCTCTGATGGGATCTATATCTCCCAGGTTGCTAAGCACAACAAAAGAAAGAGACAAATCAGGAAAAATAGCTATGAGTGTCCTAAAGCCTGAGGGAGTAGCACCAGTATGCTCTATCATGGTTTGGCCTTGAATTTCACTTATCCCTAGCCCAAATCCATACCCTATCTCCTCTCCATTATCCAACTTACCTTTCTGCTTCATAAGCTGAAAGGCCTCAGGAAAAACCTTATCATTCTCTAAGGCATCTAACCAAATGAGCATATCCTCTAAGGTGCTATAAACGGCACTGGACCCAATTAAAGCCATCCCATTATTCTGCTGATAGCTATATCCATCTCCAGATGCATAATAGGCCATTACCCTATTATCAACTAGTTCAAAAGGATTATCATTCGCAAAGGAGTTGTTCATTCCTAAGGGAGAAAAGATATGTGTTTCACACCACTCACGAAAAGACGTACCTGATACTTTCTCAACTAGTTTTGCCAGGAGCACATAGTTAGTATTGGAGTAGTCAGATTCAGTCCCTACGGGAAAGTTAAGTTCCTGTTGAAGACGGACTAATTCCAAAGCCTCCTTACTGGTAAACTGCTCTCCCATATATGCCAGGTCAAATAGCTCTCCCACATCTCTCAAGCCACTTGTATGGAAAAGGAGATGCTTCACCTGAATATTTTTCAGAATAGGAAGCTCAGGAAAGTAATCAGTCGCGGGATCATCTAATTGTATTTTCCCATCTAGCATGAGTTGAGCAATGGCTAATCCAGTAAACTGTTTGGCTAAAGAGGCAAGATCAAATACTGAATTTGCCTCCAGCGGGATGTCATATTCCAGATTTGCGTAACCGGTCGTTTTACGAAGGATAGTTTCTCCTTTGTGCGTTATGGCTACCGCAACTCCAGGCTTGATTTCATTCTGATCCCAGCGGCTAAATAATTCTTCAATGTTTGAATTCTGTGCCTGCACACTACCCAATATTAAGATAGCAGCAAGTAGGAATGATTTACACATCACTTTGCTTTAGTTAGTAGTAAGTAGTACGAACAAAAAGAATTAGAATCAGGAGAACGGACGTTATTCCTACTAGGACAGAATTTTCGCAAACAACCTTTAGAATAAGGGTATATTTTGCATCTAAAATAATTACGCTCACCTTCGATCAATAGTCAAGAATGATCGATCAAATCATACTTGGGCTCGACGAAATACATCACCTTATATGCTTAGTCAAAAAGAGGTAGCTAACTAAGCCCTTGATTTTTTTGTCCTAATAAATTTTTGAAAAGATACTGTAGCGCCTTTTCTTGATTTAAGCTGACTTTGGTTACCTTAGGTTTTGAAAGCAAACCCTAAAAGAACAACCACCATGCGTAGGCAACAGCTTATTGTGGCTTTATGTCTTATGGCCACTCTTTTTTTCTCACCTAATCTTTCTTTCTCGCAAACGGACCAACAAGCTGCTATCAAAAAAGCAGTAAAAGGACTTACATTTCGTGCCATAGGTCCTGCCCTCATGGGAGGAAGAATCTCGGATATAGCTGTAAGCCCTAGCTATCCTAGCACGTGGTATGTATCTGCCGGCTCCGGAAACCTTTGGAAAACTACTAATAGCGGCATTAGCTGGACACCCGTTTTTGATCATGAATCCTCCTATTCCATAGGAGAAGTAGCCATAGATCCCAATAACCCGGATGTAGTCTGGGTAGGAACAGGTGAGAATGTGAGTGGGCGTCATGTAGGATGGGGAGATGGTGTCTACAAATCCCTCAATGGTGGAAAAAGCTGGCAGAATATGGGCCTTGAGAAGTCTGAGCATATCAGTAAGATTCTCATAGATCCCAGAAACTCTGATGTCATTATGGTAGCTGCCGAAGGACCTTTATGGTCTGCTGGTGGAGATAGAGGAGTCTACAAAAGTGCAGATGGTGGAGAAAGCTGGGAAAAAGTGCTAACCATAGATGAAAACACAGGCGTTACTGATCTGGAATTTGATCCCTCTAATCCTGAGGTAGTATATGCAGCCGCTTATCAAAGAAGACGCAAAACCTGGTCTCTACTAGCTGGTGGGCCTAATTCTGGTATTTATAAATCTACTGATAATGGGGACTCCTGGCGTGAAGTAACTACTGGACTTCCAAAAAGAAACGTAGGTAAAATAGGTCTTGGGGTGACTCCTGCAAATCCCAATCTTGTGTATGCTACTATGGAATCCAGCAGTAAAGAAAAAGGATTTTACAGATCTACAGATAAAGGAGAAAGCTGGGAGAAGAGGAATAGCTATACCTCAGGAGGAACAGGTCCACACTACTATCAGGAAATAGAAGTATCCCCAACAGATCCTGATCTCATCTACCAAATGGATGTATTTATACATGTTACCCGTGATGGAGGAAAGACATTTGACTACCTGGGTACCGGGAGGGAAAAGCACAGTGATAACCACGCCATGTGGATAGACCCCCATAATGGACAGCATATGTTGGTAGGGACAGATGCAGGTTTGTATGAAACCTTTGATGAGGGGTCTCAATACAGGCATTTTCCGAATTTGCCTATCTCCCAGTTTTATAAGCTAGGACTGGATAATGCAGAACCTTTCTACAACATAGTGGGAGGTGCACAGGATTTGGGAAGCCTGATAGGTCCTTCCAGAACCATGAATACGGAAGGTGTCAGAAACCAGGACTGGTATGTGCCCTTAGGGGCGGATGGCTATGATTCTCAATTTGACCCTGAAAACCCAGACATCGTCTACATTGAAATTCAGGGGGGTCTGCTCCACAGATTAGACAGAAATAGTGAAGAAGTCATCAATATTCAGCCTCAACCAGCTCCAAATGATCCTCCGGAAAGATGGAACTGGGATAGCCCTATTCTCATTAGTCCGCATAATAATGAGCGTCTATATTTTGGTTCTCAAAGACTGTGGAAGAGTGAGAACCAGGGCCACTCATGGACACCCATTAGTGAAGACCTGACTACCAACACCAACCGCTACGAGTTGGAAACCATGGATGATAAGGTATGGAGCGTAGATGCCCTTTATGATAATGGAGCTATGTCCAAATATGCAACCCTAACCTCTATCGCAGAATCGCCAGAAGTGGAAGGCTTACTGTATACGGGTTCAGATGATGGCCTGATACATGTGAGTGAAGATGGAGGCGAGAACTGGCGAAGAAGTGGTGCTTTACCTAAAGTTCCAGCAAGATCATTTATCAATGACATTGAGGCTTCCAGCCATGATGCTAATACTGTTTTTGCAGTAGCTGATGCCCATAAATTTGGCGATTACAGGCCCCTTCTTTTCATGAGTGCTGGTAGGGGAAGTAGTTGGAAGTCTATAGCAGGAGACTTGCCTGAAGCCACTATCGTTTGGGTTATCAAACAAGACCCTGTAAATGAAAATCTTCTCTTCATTGGGACAGAGTACGGTATCTACTTCAGCTATAATAAGGGAACCAATTGGGTAAAACTGGATGCAGGAGTACCTACTATTCCATTCAGAGACATTGAGCTTCATTCGAGAGATAATGACTTGGTGGGAGCTTCATTCGGGAGAGGCTTTTATGTACTGGATGATTATTCTCCTTTAAGAGAATTAAGCGAAGCAGTCTCTGCGGAATCGAGTACCCTTTTCTCTGTAAGAGATGCATGGTGGTATATCCCTCATGAGCCTATGCAGGCTAAAGGTATGCCTACGTTGGGATCAGATTCTTACGTAGCTGACAATCCTCCTTTTGGAGCTGTGTTCACTTACTACCTCCATGATGTACCCCAAACGGCTAAGAGCCAGCGACTGAAAGCAGAAAAAGACCTCGACAATGTCCCCTTTCCTGGCTACGAAATGCTACGGGAAGAGGCCCTGGAAAGTAAAGCAAAGGCTATGCTGCTGGTTAAGGATGCTGATGGAAATCCAGTCCGCTGGTTAGAAGGTGCCACAAGCAAAGGTCTACATAGAGCTAACTGGAACTTAAGACGGGCAGCACCTAATCCCATCAATCTTAGAAGGCCTTCTTTCGTGCCTCCGTGGGCTGGAGAGAGTCAGGGACCATTAGTAGCTCCTGGAGAATATACAGTAAGCCTGTTCATAGAGAACAACGGCAAAATGGAAGCCCAAGGAAGTCCACAAAGCTTCACTGTAAAGGCCGTCCCTACTACTGTCTCAGGTACAGACTTTCAAGCTGTAGCAGACTTTCAGCAACAAACCGGTAATATGATCAGAAAAATTTCTTCTGCTGGTCAAAAGCTGAATGAGGTAAATGAGCGCTTTAGGCATATAGAAAAGGCCCTTACCCAAACTGCTGGTGCTACAGAAGCACATTTTGCCAGTCTGAGTGAACTCAAGAAAACGTGGGCTGACCTACGCCTAAGGCTATCTGGAGACCCGGCCAGAAGGAAATTAAATGAGCCTGACATTCCTTCTATAAGTGGAAGAGCGGGGTTTATTGCCTATGGACATTGGGACACTCGCCAGATGCCCACCCAAACCTTCAAGGATAATCTGGAAATAGCCAGGCGTGAGTTTAGTGTATTCAGTAAAGACCTAGACAGTTTTATGATTAAGGTTGAAAACTTTGAAGCTACTCTTGAGAAAGCAGGCGCACCTTATACAAGAGGGAGGAAGTTGTAGCTAATAATGGTTGGCCAAACCATTTAACCTATTTGTTTGTCATTATAGAGCAAGCCAAACAACTAGAATTAGTACCAGGGAGTTTTATCTGAGACGAAACTCCCTGGTACTAATTTGCTCTACCGATTCAGCGATTCCTGAATGTAAAAGTTCTACCTTTAAGGAAGGTACTGCTGTAACTTATACATACTAAGGTATAAGGAAGTACAATTGGTGAGAGATGAATACCCCAGCCAAACTGATGCTATTTCGCTTCATCGCTTTTCAACTATTTGCGTTGATAAGTAGCCAGTTGTTAATGGCTCAGGTATCTTCTGCCAATGTTCAATATTTCTGGGACTCTGGTAATACCTTAACTATTCAAGAGCTCCTACACTCAACTGGGGATTACCCTCTCACTAAGCTCGAAAGGGGTACCACTTCTTTCATCCCTAAACCTCAAACGCTCTGGCTAAGAATAGAAGTGCCTAAGGATATTGACCCTGATTCTCATCACCTACTGATCAATAACCCCTTACTCTATCATGTCAGTTTCCATCTCGTTCAAAAAGATAGCCTACTCAACTCTCTTCAGGCGGGCGCGTCATTAGACGAAGGAATCCCCAGGATCCATAATAGACAAATTGCCTTCCCACTTGCCTCAAAGGGTATTAGCAACTTTGCTGCTACACCCATTATATGTTGGATTAAGATTATAGATGATGAAGAGCTTAGGTTTCCTATTGAATTTTGGGCTACAGAAGCCCTTAAGGATAAAGATGATACAGCCTTATTAGGTGTAGGGATCCTTCTCGCATTATTAGGATTAGCCTTTCTCGGATACCTGTTATTATTCTTTAATGATAAGGATAAAGCTTCCTTATACTCGGCCTACTATATGTTTTCCCTTTGCCTAATCACGCTTCAACTAAGTGGGTTTTTATCCTATTGGTTCCCAGACCTACAGACCATTGTATTGGGCCTAGATCAAAGTAGTCTCGCTTTACTTGGGGGAATATTCTTTGTAGAGACACTAAGAAACCATATACAGGCACATGTAAGTTCCAAAAAATGGCTTTCTGCCATGTATTATACCAGCCTGATCAGTATGACATTAATAGTCATTTTATCGATTAGTCTGGCTTTCATCTCTCCACTTGAAGTTCTCCCTGAGAGAGAAATCAGATATTTAGCTGGCTTAGTAGCAAAGATTGGGCGAATTACCTATATCATTGCTACTCCTTTTTGTCTCTTGGCAGCATACTACTTGTATAAAGAAAGGAGAAGTCTCTACTTCATTTTCGGTCTTGTAGTATTGGTGCTGATTGCTTTTTTCCTGGCTATTGTTGCTCAATTTAGTGCTGCTCCTGAGGCAGGTTTCCCCAGAGCTGAGGTGATGATAGGATTGGCATTCTATGCCGTAGGCCTTCTCCTAGATGTGGGTGAACAACTATTAGAGATAACCAGGGACCGTGAAAAGGCACTAAAGGACCGACTTTATGCAACTCTACACATTGAAGAATTAAATTCTCAGCTTAAGGAGGCCAATGATACACTGGAAGAAAGGATAAAGAGAAGAACGGAAGAATTGGCTAATGCAAAAGAAGAAGCCGAAGTAGCTTCTATTGCGAAGTCAGACTTTCTCGCTACCATGAGTCATGAGATCCGTACACCTATGAATGGCATCATAGGAATGGCA
>JBCDBC010000092.1:0-9814 GCA_039184535.1 Bacteroidota bacterium
AGGTCAACGGTATAATTCAGAAACCATCCTTATTCTGGAATCTCTCACAATTCCTGCTTAGATTCATCCTTAGGATTACACACATTCATCCCTTGAAATGATTACTACTAGCCGATATTTCAGCATACTCGTCTGTTTATTCTCAGTTACCCTAAGTATGGCACAAAGCCCTTAATGGTTAGACGAAACCATTTTTGCCCAGAATAAGGAGGCACCGCATGCCACCTTCATTCCTTACCCGGGAGAAAGTACTTCCCTCAGTTTTGACAAAAATCAGTCTCCCTTTTACCAATCCCTGAATGGGGACTGGTCATTTAAGTTCTACCCAAATCCATCTTCCGTGGATGAGAACTTCTTTGAGCCTGGCTTTGATGTGAGTGGGTGGGACAAGATCCCCGTTCCTTCCAACTGGCAGCTTAAGGGATATGGGCAGCCTATCTACACCAACATTAAGCACCCTTTTGAGGCTAATCCACCACTGGTCCCTACTGATGCCAATGAAACGGGAGCTTATAGAACTACCTTTGAATTACCCACAGCCTGGGATGGAAGGGAAGTATTCCTCCACTTTGCAGGTGTGCAGTCTGCCTTTTACCTATGGGTAAATGGCGTAAAAGTGGGATACAGCCAGGACAGTATGACGCCGGCAGAATTCCGCCTTACGGAGTATCTACAAGAAGGGACCAATCATGTAGCCGTGGAGGTGATCCGCTGGTCAGATGGTAGCTATCTGGAAGACCAGGATTTCTGGAGAATGTCGGGCATTTTCAGAGATGTCTTTCTCTATAGCAGCCCCAAGGTAGCCATCAGAGACTTTCATGTAAAAACTGGTTTTAGTGCAGATTTACAGAATGCTAATCTTGATCTAACAGTAGATGTACAGAACTATTCTCGCAAGGATGGAAAGAAATATGTACTTCTGGTAAATCTGTATGATGCAGATGGAAATAAAGTCGTTCAGGGGGCTTCCTTCCCTAGCGGAAAAATAGAAGCTGGAAATAGAGTTACTCTTGAGTTTACTGAGGCAGTTAAAAGTCCCAAACTTTGGAGTGCTGAAACGCCTGACCTTTATCAGCTAAGCGTTCAGCTGGTCAATAAGAAATACGAGATCGTAGATGCGGTGAGCACCAAGATCGGTTTCCGCAAAGTGGAAATCACCAACGGACAACTGCTGGTAAACGGAAAAGCCATTTACCTGAAGGGCGTAAACCGACATGAGATAGATCCCTACGAAGGAAGAGTCATCAGTGAGGAAAGCATGATTAAGGACATCGTATTGATGAAGCAGAACAACATCAATGCTGTCCGTACGTCCCACTACCCTAACAATACCAGATGGTATGAGCTATGTGATGAGTATGGTTTATATGTCATAGATGAAGCCAATGTAGAAAGTCATCAGCTTTGGAGTGAAGGCACACACTTAGGGAGAGTAGATAGCTGGAAAGAGGCCATAGTGGCTAGAGGGGAAGCCGTAGTAGCAAGAGATAAAAACCACCCTTCCATCATCATGTGGTCCATGGGGAATGAAGCTGGGATAGGGCCTAACTTTGATGCCATGGCTGAAGCAATGAGAGCCTTGGACCCTTCCCGCCCCATACATTATGAACCCCGTGAAACAGCCGCTTCCAGACCTGCCTCCTCCTATGATGTCATTTCCAATATGTACGCCTCTATTGATGACATCAAGTCTTATGCTAGTGCCGACCCTAACAGACCTATCATTTTGTGTGAGTATTCTCACGCTATGGGCAATAGTAATGGCAACTTCAAGCAGTACTGGGACTTCTTTGAAGCCCATCCTAATATGCAGGGAGGCTTTATCTGGGATTGGGTAGACCAGGGGCTATATAAGGAAACGGAAGATGGTACTCCCTTCTGGGCTTATGGAGGAGACTTCGGGGATACGCCTAATGACAACAACTTCTGTATGAACGGCCTGGTGTTCCCTGACAGAAGTGTGCAGCCAGCATTGGAAGAAGTAAAGAAGGTTCAGCAGTTCATTAAAATCAAAGCACTGGACCTGGAAACGGGTACCATTAGCGTGAAGAATACTTATGACTTCATTGACTTGAGTTTCCTTTCCCTTCAGTGGCAGCTATTGAGAGCAGGAGAAAAGGTACAAGAAGGAAATATGGACTTGCCTACCATCCGTCCTGGAGAAGAGTCAGAACTGACCCTAGGTTATGCACTGCCTATGATAGCTGCTAATGAGGAGTATCAGCTTACGGTCAGCTTCCTTACCAGAGAAGATCTCCCATGGGCAGAGAAAGGCCATGAGCTTGCCTGGGAACAGTTCGAACTGAAAGGGGATGCAGAAATGAAACTCAAAACAGAGTCATTATCCTTAGAGGGTCTTTCTCCACTAGCACTGGATGAAGCAGCTAAAACATTAGGAAATGATAAACTTAGCATCAGCCTGTCAGATAAGATGATCCCTCAGCAACTAAGTTTTGATGGAAAAACCCTGCTGAATACCTTCCCAACGCCCAATGTGTGGCGTGCACCAGTAGATAATGATGAAGGGGGCGAAGACAGAAGCTTTGCCTTCAGATGGAGAGCCTTTGGACTGGACAAGGCAGTCCCAGCGTACGAAATGGCGAGTTGGGAAGATAAGGGTACTCACTTCCATGGAAGCATGAAAGGTTCCATAGCCGTTACCGGAGGAGTATTACCCTTTTCTCAGGAAGTCAACGTGTATCCTTCTGGAGATATAATGATCAGCTATGAACTGGAAGTACCGCAGGATCTTCCCATGCCCGCTAGCATTAAAGATTATAGCCAATTCAACTTCCCAGGCTTTTACGTACTTCAACACACACTCCCACTCCCAAGAGTAGGCCTAAAAATGGAGGTGCCCGCTACCTTTGATAAAATGAACTGGTATGGGCGTGGGCCTCACGAGAGTTACTGGGATAGGAAGTATGCAGCCAGACTTGGGGTATTCTCCTCTACTGTAGCAGAGCAGTACGTAAACTACTCCAAGCCTCAGGAACATGGGAATAAAACGGATGTGAGATGGATGGCCCTCACCAATCATGAGAAAACAGGACTGCTCATCAGTCAGGGTGCAGAAGGTCCCCTCAACATGAACCCTAGTATTTATACTATAGAAAATGTAACGGAGGCTCAGCATCCATATGATCTGGTAGAACAGGAATTCATCACCATGACTATAGACTGGCAGCAGTCAGGAATAGGAGGAGATGATAGCTGGAATCCAAGGACACATCCAGAGTTTCAATTGACGGAGAATTCCTATAAATTTTCCGTCCGTTTGAGTCCATTAAATATGGATAATGAAGATATAGCCAAAAAGGTCTCAGCCACCTTACCTTAACACAAAGATGACCGAACTACAAGAGAAAGTGTTTCTCACGTTTAAAGAACACTTTCAAACAGAACCTGTGCTCTACCGCGCTCCTGGAAGAATTAACCTGATAGGAGAACATACAGATTACAATGACGGCTGGGTATTTCCCGCCGCAGTGGACAAAGAGATGGTGTTTGCCATTAGATTGTTGGACTCACCTGAAAAAAATTGTTCTCTGGTAGCGGTAGACCTGGGAGAAACATTCAGCTTTTCTTTGGAGGATGTGCGTAAGACTGATGTGAAGTCATGGGCCAATTTTCTGATGGGCGTGGTGGATCAGTTCCACAGGCTGGGGCATGAGGTACCCGCTTTCCAATGTGCCTTTGGCGGAGATATCCCTCTTGGCGCAGGTCTCTCTTCTTCTGCCGCTCTGGAAGCAGGCTTTGCCTTTGCCTTAAACCACCTTATGGACTGGAAGTTGTCAAGGCTGGACTTAGCCCTTCTTTCTCAAAGAGTGGAGAATGAGTTCGTGGGACTTCAGTGTGGAATCATGGATCCTTACGCCAGTCTCTTTGGGGAGGCACAGCATGCTATGATGTTGGACTGCAGAAGCCTTAAGCATGAGCTGGTTCCCATAAATCTGGAAGGATATACTCTCCTGCTGTGTGATAGCAAAGTAAAGCATTCCCTGGCTTCCAGTGAATACAATACCCGCAGACTGGAGTGTGAAGAAGGCGTACGTCAAATTAAAGCCAAGTACCCGGAAGTAAATTCGCTGAGAGATGTGGAGTTTGACATGCTCAAAGAATTTGAGGATGAAATGAACGCCATTGTATTCAATAGGTGTCTGTACGTAGTGTTGGAGAATTTAAGGGTTCAGGCTGCGTCAGAAGCCATCGCATTGGGGGATATTATCTCCTTAGGAGATTTACTATACCAGTCTCATTCCGGCTTACAGCATTTGTATGAGGTAAGTTGTCCTGAGATAGATTTTCTGGTGGAATCTACTGTGGAAGACCTAAGTGTCATGGGCGCCAGAATGATGGGGGGCGGTTTTGGGGGTTGTACCCTGAACCTACTAGAGTCCTCAGGAGCAGAAGCCTTTAAGGTGAGAATGAAGAAGGCCTATATGGACAAATACGGAGTAGAGTTACCCATCTATGAAGTAGCTCTAAGTCAGGGCGTAGGCCCACTAGAAAGAGAACTTTCCTAGTAAATTCCGTATACCATAATAGAACGTTTGTTCTTATATCAGAAAGTGAACATTATGGAAAAAGTATACACGCCTATTGCTTGTGGTCTCTATGATCAGCTCGAGATTTGGGCCATGAGGAGGAAAGAAGTGAGCATCGTTTATGATGATGGTCATGGTCCGGTAACTATATCAGACAGAATTAAAGACCTTACTCAAAAGGATAAAGCAGAATGTATGGTTCTGGAGCAGCATGAAGAAATCATCAGGCTGGATGATCTGATCTCAGTTGAAGGTATTTCCTTTGCTTCCGCAGAAGCCTGCAAAATCCAATAAAAAGATATCTCCTTTCTATTTAAAGGCCATCTCTGAGAATTTCAGAGATGGCCTGATTGTTTCCTCTCTTCTTAATATGTAATTTTATTCTCAGCTCTCGTTCTAGCTTAAAGCATTTTATTCATGGCAAAGAAAAAACCCACAGGAGGGTTAGGAAGAGGATTAGGGGACATAGGATATGATAGCCTCCTCTCTGACAATGAAAAGGTGGAACTCACCAGCGTAGGGAGTATCCCCTTAGCACAAATTGAGAGTGTCAATAATTTTCAGCCCAGGGAGGACTTCAATGAGGAAGCCCTTGATGAGTTGGCTGACTCCATCAGAATTCACGGAATCATACAACCTCTTACCGTAAGAAAGCTGCAAGAAGGGAAGTATCAGCTGATAGCAGGTGAGAGGCGATTTAGAGCAGCCAAAATAGTAGGTCTGGCAGAAGTACCCGTCTTTATCAGAACTGCTAACGATGAGGAAATGCTGGAAATAGCCCTCATTGAGAATATTCAGAGAGAAGATTTAAATCCTATAGAGATAGCCAACTCTTACCAGAGAATGATAGAAGAGATCGGCCTTAGACAAGAAGACCTGGGAAGAAAGGTAGGGAAAAGTCGTTCCAGTGTGACCAACTTCCTCAGCTTGTTAAAACTTCCTCCCAAGGTAAAGAAAGGCGTGAGAGACGGAGAAATTACCTTTGGCCATGCTAAGGTTATCAAAGGAGTAGATGACGTGGTACAAATGCTGCAAATCTACGACCAGGTAGTTGAGAATAACTATTCGGTCAGACAGACTACTGAGTTGGTCAACGGATTGAAAGAGAAAAAGTCAGGAAGTCCCGCTCCTAAGAGTGATTTTGCTAAACCCCTTAGCTCAGAACAGATCCAGCTACAGAAGGTAGAAAGACAGCTAGAAGAGAAATTTGGGAATAAGGTCAAAATCAAGCAGAATAATCAGGGTAGAGGAGATATCAGTATAGCCTTTAATTCTACCAAAGACATGAACAGGATATTGGAGATTTTAGATCTCTGATACAACCCTCCTGATAAAAGGAGATACTTTTAGACAATGTCTGGACAAAACATAAACATATTTAAGTGGGTAGTTGGGGTTGTCAGTATTTGTTTACTGGGCCTTAATTCTCTTCATGCACAGGAAAAACAGGATAGTACCCAAACAGGTAATTCTTCCTTAATCATTCCTGATAGTGTACTTACGCCTTCCACTCCCTTTGAGAAAACGAAGGTACCCGCAAGAGAAAAGGTGGTCATCAATTCAGATCAGACTTCTACTGTCATGAAAGTAGATACAACTGGTCAGAAAAAAAGGCCTTATATATCCCGCTTCCTTTTCGCGGGAAAGCGTCCCCCCTATGATCCCAAGATAGCCTGGCAAAGGAGTGCTATTTTTCCGGGTTGGGGTCAGATCTACAATAAAAGCTACTGGAAGGTCCCATTAGTATTTGGCGCTTATGTAGGTATGGGAGCTGTTATCATTTATAATAATGATCAGTACAACCGATTTGCTACAGCTTTCAGAGCTAGGACAGATGACGATCCCAATACCATAGACGAAGAGTTCCCGGAAACCATCACTGATCAGGGATTGAGGGACGCCAGAGACAGGGCCAGAAGAGGAAGAGATTATGCTATCATACTGTCTGTAGGTGTACATGTGCTTCAAATCATAGAAGCCTATGTAGATGCAAATCTGAAGGACTTTGACACAGGTAATGATCTGGCTTTCTTTGGGAGACCCGCTATCTCCAATCCTATTCCGAGTGCCTTTGCTACTAATTTTCAGCCAGGTCTGTCTGTAGGGATTACTTTTTAAGCCAAACTTATGCGCAGAACAGCTTTCTTACAGGGCGTTCTTCTAACTGGGATGAGCCTATTAGTACTTTCCTCCTGTTTGGACACACGTCCGGTAGAAGCACCAAGCACATCTGCCTCAGACTGGATCAGTCCCACTGACTACCAGATTCTTCTAAGCAACTTGAGCACGGCCATTACGCAAAGAAATACGCAGAACTATATCCGCTGTTTTGAGAGGGATGAGTTAAGATTTGTCCCAGCGGCGGCCCTTCTAAACGCAAATCCATCTATATGGTCAAACTGGTCCATACAGGATGAGCAGACCTACATCAGCAACTTATTCGCTAATCTGACGGGGGTAAACGGAGGGCTTCTCAATCTTACAGAAGTAGATTTACAGGATGTAAGTGCAGATTCTCTCAGGTATGTAGGAAACTATGTGTATCAGGTCAGGCATGCAGATACCACCATTACCAATGAATTTCGTGGACAACTCTCCTATGTGATCAAGCGTAATGAGTTTAACGAGTGGGCCATACACAGATGGGAAGACATAGAAACTGTTCCGGATTCCAGCTGGAGTTTGCTTAAACTTACCTACATTCAATAACCAATGAGAAAGTCAGGTATATCATATGGGCTTTTGTTCCTTATGGTGGGATTCCTCTCCTGTAATCCCTTTGCACCTGATATTGATGAGGATGGCCTGGCTGATGTAGACTTACTAGGGAACCCCTCCTCCATAGAAGGCTTCTTCAAGCTGTTCAGAAATTCCTATGAGTTGAGAGATACCACCCTTTATGGGCAGCTGTTCGACAGGGACTTTGAGTTTGCCTACTTCGATTTTGAGCTGGGACAGGAAATTAGCTGGGATAGAGATACTGAACTGAATATCTCCTTCAACCTCTTTCAGTCGGTCCAGCAAATTAACCTCGACTGGAACTTCTACACCCAACTCGACACTACCGAAACAGAGGCATTTGTGATCAGAAACTTCAACCTGACCATTACTCAGGATGAACAAAATACCTTCTCCGGGGCAGGAAGGGCCCGATTCCGGCTTAGAAGACAAGCTGTAGGCACAGCCTGGAAAGCCTATTTTTGGTTTGATGATTCTGATTTCTAGTCTTCTGCTCTTCAGTTACTCAATTTGTTTCCTGCTTCTCTGCTTCGTTATTTACCAGGCATAACCATACATCAGCCTCTTGAAGCAGATTCTTTCGCGCATTCCAATTTTCATTCTCTTATTCGTCCTTTTCTGGGCCTTCCTTTTGGCTATTCTCATTCCACTGAAGTATGAAGGAAGTTTCCTCTGGTTGAATGGATATCGTACTTCATGGCTAGACGCCCTCATGCCTCACCTGACGCATTTGGGAGATGGGGTATTGCTGGGATCTATTGCCGGTTTGTTTCTCGCGAGAAAGAAATCTGACAAAGTGATTAGCATGATTACCAGCCTGATTCTGGTCTCCTTAGTAGTCGCTTTGTTGAAAAGTCAGTTTTTCTCTTCATGGAGCAGACCGTTATCTGTCTTTGAGGATGGACCTGACTTCTTCTTTATCGGACTGAAAGTATTACGAAATAATAGTTTCCCCTCCGGGCATAGTGCCGCCATAGTCATTCTCTGTGTCTGGCTGGCCTGGATAGGGGCTGAAAAACGTTGGCAGCAGGTCTTATGGGCTATTCTTGGGATGGCCGTTTGCTATTCCAGGGTCTATATAGGCGTACACTTCCCAGCGGATATTCTGGTTGGGAGCATATTGGCAATTGCTGTTTTTGTGATGACGCTTCTGTGGATCTTTCCTTCCATCAATAAGTGGTATCAAAATCTAAGTAACTCTGCTCAGCGACGGACAGATTTGATTACATTGATAGTTATGGTAGTTCTCCTCCTTGGAGATATATGGCGGCTTTACACTAACTTTTATCAAGCTTAGATATGTTGGAAACATTGATAGAATGGGATAAGGGTTTGTTCATACTGCTTAACTCAGCCAATCACCCCTTAATGGATTCTGTCATGTGGCTGGTAAGCAGTAAGACTTTCTGGATCCCCGCCTATGTGGTATTGGCCTGGTTCATGTATAAGCGGGTAGGACTGGTAAAAACCCTATGGTTACTGGTAGGCGTAGCCATTGCTATTACGATCGCAGATCAGTTTACTTCCAGCTTTATGAAGCCCTTCTTTGAAAGATATAGACCCTGTAGACCAGAGAATGGATGGGATTATGTGGTTCACATTGTCAATAATAAGTGCGGGGGTGAATATGGCTTTGCCTCTTCCCATGCCGCTAACTTCTTCGCCCTGGCCATTTTCTTAAGTAAATTCTTTCATCAAAGGCTAACTACTCTAATTTTCTTTGCTATAGCCATACTGGTAGCCTACAGCAGAGTGTATTTAGGTGTCCATTATCCCGGTGATGTCCTGGTAGGAGCCATCGTGGGCCTATGTGCAGGTATGATTGGATTTGAACTGGCTCAGCTTGCCATCAAACGACTAGTGGCTAAAGAGAGCCGTTAACATCCCCACTTCTTCTCTGGGAGCCAGGTCCATAGCTGTAGAAATAAGTTGGATAGTTACTGGATCTGTGGAGTGCTTATTCTTACTAAAGCCTTTGGCCCTCACTTCAATGATTTTATTTTCTCCCATAATCAGGTAGTGTTCTATATCCTCACTTTTCTTGGGTTTAGCTATGTCCTGATCAAAGAGTTTCAAATAATCAAGGCAGGCTTTTACGACAGTTCTTGCCTGTTCCTGGCTATTGTAGGTTCTGGTGTCTGTGATTTTGTAAAGGCCTTTCTCATGAAAATCATATGACATGTTCCTCAATGAGCCTATGATTTTGATCCTTTTCTCTTTTTGATCAATGGCGAGTTCAGATAAAATTGCATTATCATCTACAAAGGCTCTGACGTCCTCTTCAGACTGACCGAACGGAATGAATAATACATTTTGTGCGTAAAGAGATGAAAATGAGTTACTATACAAAAGGGAGGCGAGAACGACTATTTTACTAATTAGACCCATCGACAACAAGACTACATGTTAGAATTACAAAGCTGGGATAAAAGTATACATGTAGTCATTTTTCACAAAATCCCAAAACCATAAATTATTACAAGGATATTTTTCAAATAATGGTATTTAATTTTCTCTAATTGGAAGAG
>JBCDBC010000093.1:0-9769 GCA_039184535.1 Bacteroidota bacterium
GGTAGACTGGCCAATGTCCAGCTTATCAGCTACCAGTTTAATATTGTCATCGTATTTCTTGAGGTAGATGCTGATGATTCTATGTGTGTACTGCTTGAGCGTCATTTCTTCTGATAAGGCATCCGGGAGTGGATCTGAGGTACTGAAAGTGATGACATCTTCATCTATGTCGTCCTCATTGGTCATTACGGCAGCTAATTCCACGATGGATTTCAACTCCCTGATATTTCCAGGATAGCCGTACGCAAGCAGTTTTTTCTGAGCTGGCGGGGTGAGGGTGAAGTTGGGAAGCTCGTTATCCTTACAGAAGCTCTCTATGAAGTATTTGGCCAGGAGAATGATGTCTTTTCCTCTTTCTCTCAGTGGAGGTAATTCTACCGGTAAGCCAAAGAGACGATAATAAAGGTCTTCTCTGAAGTTCCCTTTCTTGACCTCATCTATAAGATTACGGTTAGTTGCGACTATGATACGACAGTCTGTCTTAACTATCTTATTACTTCCTATTCGAATGATTTCCTTTTCCTGTAGGGCCCTGAGGAGCTTGGCCTGGAAGGTAATATCCATTTCTCCTATCTCATCCAGGAAAAGGGTTCCCTTATTGGCTTCTTCAAACTTCCCTATTCTGCGGTTATTCGCACCAGTAAATGCGCCTTTCTCATGTCCAAATAGCTCACTTTCAATGAGATCCTTCGGGATGGCCGCCATATTTACGGGTACGAAAGGATGAGACTTGCGCTTGGAATTGAAGTGAATGGCCTTGGCCACCAGTTCTTTACCCGTTCCTGTTTCACCTGTAATGGTAACCGTGATATTATTATTGATGGCTTTCTCAATTAGAGAAAATACCTTTTTGATAGGCTGACTTTGGCCAATGATGGAAGTACTAAAATCATACTTCTGAGCTACCTCCTGCCTTAGGGTATTCAGCTCTTTACGGAGAGAGCGGTTTTTCCGAATATTATTGACTACGTTGAGTAGTCTGTCCCTGATATCCTGGGCCTTTACCAGATAATCATAGGCTCCCATCTTCAACAGCTCTACCGCAGTTTCTATGTTCTCCTGCTCAGAGATGATGATTACCTCTATCTCTGGATCAAATTCCTTGATGCGTTTTAACACCTCACTCCCTTCCATATCTGGGAGGCGGTAGTCCAGGGTGATGATATCAGGTCGCTGGTTTAGGGCCTGAATACAGTCTGTCCCCGTTTCAAACTTGGTGATTTGATAGTCCGGATTAAGTTCCAGGTTATAGGCAAGTAATTCTCTGTACCACTCGTCGTCTTCTACCACAAAGACGCTCAAGGCTTGTTGGTCCTGCATGGGTGAACTATGAATTTCCCGAATTTAGGGAATAATTTGGCTTTTCGTAAAAGATGCGTGCTGTTATCAGATCTGCTTTTGTATGGCCTTCATGTCGCCTTCTACCATTTTGACAATGTCTTTTAATTCCTGGAGAACCTCCAGGACCTTATCGGGTAGTCTCTTCAGGCCAGACTTATTCTTAACCGCAGTTTCTATTTTCTTCAGCTTATCCACTGTGGTGTTTAGCCCAAGGTGGCGACAAGAAGGTATGGTTTTATGTGCCATAGCACCCACAGTCTCCCAATCATCCTTTTGCAGGGCCACTGCCATCTGCTTCATGTAGTCAGGAGTATTGTCTACAAAGATCTTCAACATATTGACCATGAAGGCCGGATTGTTATTGGTGAGTTTAACTAGTTCATCCAGGTTGTAGGGACGGCTACCAGCAGGGAGTTTCATGTCTTCCAGGGTTATAATAGGTTGAACGGTGGTTTCTTTATATACACGGGGCTTAAACCTCAATAAGTTCGCCAGTTTTACTGCCAGTTCCTGTTCCTGGAATGGCTTGAGTAGATGGTCCTGCATACCTGCTGCTTCACATTTTGCGATTTCTCCTGGTGTGGAGGTCGCAGTTAAGGCGAGTATAGGCGTATCTATTTTCAGGACTTTCCGGGCATGAACAGTAGCTTCATATCCACTCATGACAGGCATTTGCAGGTCCATGAGAATGAAGTCGTAATGGGTGTTAGCCATTTTTTCTACTGCCTGCTGACCATTCTCTACTACATCAGCTGTTACTTCCCATTTATGGAGAATGACCTTAATCAGTTCCAGGTTATAGGGGGCATCATCCGCGATGAGCCCTCTCTTGCCTTTGAAGATGCTGAAGTCTTTCACATCTCTTACGTCTATTTCTTCCAGATCAGCGGCTGAACCTTGTTCGAACAATAATTTTAAGGTTACCTGAGTGCCTTGTCCTAGACGGCTATCAATGCTGATAGAGCCATTGTGCATCTCAGCCAGTTTCTTGGTAATGGATAATCCTAGTCCTGTCCCTCCATACTTTCTGGTCGTACTGCTATCTACCTGCTTGAAGTCTGCAAAGATGGCATCCAGCTTATCTTCTGGGATACCGATTCCAGTATCCACCACTGTGAATTCCAGTATTTTCTTCTTCTTGGAAGCCGGATGAACGGCACAGTTAATACTCACTCGTCCTACTTCCGTAAATTTGAGGGCATTGCTGACCAGGTTGAACAGCATTTGCTTAAGTCTGAGGGGATCTCCTTTTACCACCTTGGGAAGAGCTTCTATATTTTCTGCGGTAAGCCAGATTCCTTTTTCCTTGGCACTATTCTGAAAGGTGAGAAGGGTTTCTCTGACTACATCCCGTGGTCGGAATCCTATCTTCTCCATCTCAAAATTCCCGGATTCAAGCTTAGAGTAGTCCAGTACATCATTGATGAGGGCAAGAAGGTATTTGGCAGAATTACTGATGGTAGTGACAAATCGAGACTGCCTATGATTCAGGTCTCCCTGTGAGAGCTGCTCTGTAAATCCTATGATGGCATTCATAGGGGTACGGATTTCATGGCTCATATTGGCCAGGAATTCTTCTTTAGCTGTAGCGAGCTTCTCTGCTCTTCTTTTCTCTCTTTCCAGTCTCTTTTGTAAGCGCTGATTTCGGGAAATGTCAGTTGCTACGAATATCACCAGAATGATGAAAAGAGCTAAGCCTACGAAACTGAGTAGAGACATCAGTCGGATCGTTTCGACGGCCTTATTTTCAGCAGTAGCCGATTTATCATTAGAGTCGACCCGCTCCTTATACTCCATACGTTTCACCATGAAGCTGATCTTGTTCATGATGAACTGGTCCTCTTTGATAAGTCTTCGGATGAGGGTAACCCTCTGTTTTAGGGCTTCCATATCCCGCTTCTGGGCAGAATACAGGCTATCCTCATTCCCGATAGAAGCTAAAAATGGCGCTACATCTTCTTGGCTTAGCTGTAGTTCTGCTCCTAGGGAATCACTCACATTTCCATTTTTTCCAAATAGCTTATCAAATAATCTCCCCTCTTTTCTCTGATCTTCTAATTTTGCACTTTTGGACAAGGCAGAATCCACTACCGCCGCACCAGCTTTGCTGTTGATAGAATCCCCCAGGGTAATATGTGAGGCAGCTAGTCTGTCTGCCAGCATGTCAAAGATGGTTCTCACCTTTTGGTCCTCGGAAGCTTCTACAAGCTTAGACATGACTACAAATTTTTCCTCTACCAGTGTTTGGACACTGTCAATATGATTCTGCTGCAGAGGGATACTTCTTAGATTAGTCAGTCTTTCATCAATTTTGGTAAAGGTAGTGTAGAAATTCTTTAGGTCTTTGGGGTCTCTGGTGATCGTATATGCACGTACACTACTTTCTGCTTTGGCTATTTCAGCCAGTACATCCTTCAGGGTGATGAGGTTTTGTTTGGGCTCAGTAACACTCTTAAGGGACTTGGCCAGATCTTTCACACTAAAATAAGCTATGGAGCTAACCATAGCTACCGCACTGAAGGCAAATAAAAAGCCTATCAACAGTATGGCTCTTATGGGCCGTTTTGAAGGATATTGACTCATCGTTACTTAAGACTTTTAATAGTCTGGAAATAATCAGCGTGGCGTAATGATCGTACTACAGAGGTAGGATTACTGTTCTAATATAAGCAGAATACGTACATTTAATTATGAATATCCCTTACTTTTTCAGAATTACCGTTCTTATTTCTATTCTACTCCTAAACTACCCCCCAGGTTTTGCCCAGCCCGTGGGAGAAAAAACATCCCATCATCAGGCTTACCTGTTAACTGAGGCAAATCTCATTCCTCAAATTTCTCAAAAAGGAAATAGTACTTTAAGCGGTAGCCTGGACAGATATGAATTTACTCCTATTCTTCTTACGAAGAATCAGAATACCTCCATGACCTCCTTTGCAATCAGAGCAGGAGAAGGTAAGGATTTTCACTATCGTTATCAGATGGTAGATTCATCCTGGAGTTCATGGATATCATTAGCAGGTTTTCATGAGAAAAATCCTTTTGACAGGGCCTTCATCAGTGAGCTTGTATTTTTACCTGAACAGGCTCAGGCTATCCAACTAAGAGAACAAACCAAAGCCACCTCATATGATCCTCTGATTCAACTGGATGTCTTTACTCCTGAGAAAATGGCTCAGGCAGAATTACAAAGAATGCCGAGTGAGGGAGCCTGTGATTGTGTGATACCAGAGTATGTAGACAGAATAGGCTGGGGGAGTCCTGATGGTCTTGATCCTTCCTGTCCAAACATAGCCTATGTACCGGTAACACATATGATCGTACATCACACGGTGAACAATAATTCCATCACTGACTGGCAAGCGGCTGTTTTCAGTATTTGGAACTTTCATGTAAATACCAACAACTGGTGTGATCTGGGATATAACTGGCTCATAGATCCAAATGGGGTGCTCTATGAAGGAAGAGGTGGAGGGGATAATGTGAGAGGAGCCCATTTTTGTGGAAGAAATGGAGGAACCATGGGGATAGCTATGCTAGGTACATTTACTGATGTAGCTCCCACAGAAGAAGCCCTGACTACCCTGAAGGGGATATTGGCTTGGAAATCCTGCAAGAGTAACATTAATCCTTTAAGCAATTCTCTACATACCACCTCTAACCTAGTTCTAGCACATATTTCGGGTCATAGAGATGGCTGTAGCACCCTCTGCCCTGGTGATAGTCTGTACAGCAGGCTTAGTGGGATACGCCAGGATGTACAAGATCTAACGATGGAATGTCTGCTTACGACCGCTTTGGACATAGATGAATCTGACAAAGGACTTACGATTTCTCCTAACCCTTTTGAGCATACGCTTAGTATCAAGCTACCTCAGCAGGCAAAGGTACATTCTCTCATCATCAGAGATATCCAGGGGAAACGCTTATGGACTTCTTCCAACACCTCCCTAAAAGAAATCACCCTTAGCACAGATAGCTGGCCAAGGGGGATTTATATTATGGAATCATTAAGTGATTCTTTCTCAGAATTTAAGAAAGTGATTAAACTCTGAGAACCTAAGAATTACCATACATCATACTCAGGTTTAAGCGGGTTGGGAGTTGGATTTTAAACATAGTTCCAGCCCCCGGCTGGCTGTCTACTTCTATGGTTCCTTGGTGGAGTAGAATAATGTCTTTGGTTAAAGCCAGACCTACTCTACTTCCATTTAGCCCATGGTCCATATGAATAAATGGCTCAAAAAGGTGCTGCTTGTCTTCTTCAGATATGCCTCTACCAGTATCACGTATATTAATCTGAACATGATTCCCTTCCGCTATGGTCTGAACATAAATATCCCCCTGACCATCAATAGACTTTATGGCATTGACTAGAACGTTGATGAACGCCTGGTTCAGTTTAGCTGGGAAGCAGGGTACTTCGGGAATATTCCCGTAATCCCGGGTGATCTTGATTCTTCCTTTGTAGAGATGTCTGAGAATGAGTAGAGCAGAATCCAGATTTGGGTGGATATTGATGGTTTTGAGGTCATCTTCCTGTCCTATATAAGTCTTAATCCCTTTCAGGATTTCCGCTATTCTATGTGCTCCTTTCAGTACATTTTGCGCATAGTCAAAAATGTCAGCTACCTTTTTATCGTAGTCCTTCATTGACTTCATCCTCTCAATGTCTTTTAGCTGAGCTACGGCATCTTCCGGAGAAAGACACTCATATTCATACCAAACATCTGAAGCTTCGGTTAAATTCTGTTTTAGGGCCTTGATATTTTTCGCTATGTAGCTGGTAGGGCTTCCTATCTCTCTGGTTAGCCCTTTGGTAAGCTCTCCCAAGGAAGCCATTTTGTCCTGCTGATAGACCTTCTTCTGCATAGCTTCTACTGAGGAGTTGCCTTCCATTCCTCCTAAGTAGAGAGATAGGTAATTACCTAGATTTTGGAGAATTTGTAGATGGTACTCTCTGAAAGTATTAGGTAAAAAACTTTGGAGGGTAATATAACCTCTGGCCTGATTCTGGATGTGAAGAGGAACATACATCATAGACCTGGGCGGAGGAGTATTATTTCCATTCAACGTTAGCATCCCTTCAGGAGGTGATGTCTGGGCAAATTTTCCATACTCACTTGCCACATCCCCTATTAATAGGGCTTCTTTACGGATCAAACTCCATTCTGCTATTGGATCAGGCACCTGTCCGTTTCCAGTCAGGGAAATAATCTCATGATTACTGTGAACCTTATATCTGAAATCCATGCCTGGATGATCAGATGAGGGCATACCATAGCCGTAGATATCAAAGGAGATGAATTCGTTTAGTATACTCTCAAGCCGCAAGTGAAGCGTAGAAGTATCTGGCTTTTCTAACAGCAGCTTTCCAAGCTGGTCAAATTTAGCCATGAAGGATAGGATCTCCTGTTCATGTTTTTTCTCTGCAGAAACAGTAGCCTCAGCTTGAGCTACCGTAGAAACCTCTGTAAGCTGAGGTTGAGATTGAGGCTCAGACTCAGGCACTACCTGAATTTCTTCCTTCTCTGCAATGATCTCTTTGGCCTCTGCTACTACTGGTTTAGGCTCTTCTTTCTCTGGAGCTTTCTTCGTTATCCAGGAAGGATTTTGTACAGGCTGTTCTTCTGTTTCTATCTTAGGTTCATTTACCTCTACTAATTTATCTACCGGGATCTCAGGTGTTTGTTGGGGAGGCACTGGCTTAGTTTTATTTTCTCTGAAGGAGAATCTGCCCGGTCTGGAACTTGATTTCTGTTGCTTTCTGAAAGTACTGGCTAGGCTAGATTGTCTTTTCTTAAGTAAAAATCTAACCAAGAGGAAAATTCCAGCTAATACCAGCAGGCCTGCCAGTACAAATAATGCAATGGCCCACATTTGCTGATACCAGAATTTGTTAACGACGAGCGCCACGGTTTCCTCCTGACTCATTACGCCCCTGTCATCAAATGCTCTAACTTTGAACAGGTAATTACCTGGTTCAAGATTAGCATAGATAGCGGAGTTATTATCCGTAGGCGTACTCCATGTATCATCCAGGCCCTCCAGAAAATATTGAAATTGCCATTCTGTGATGAAAGAAGGTTTGGTGGCACTGAAGGTAAATTCAATGCTACTTTCATCTGGGCTTATTCTAATAGTAGAATCTGCTAATGATAAAGGATAAAAGCTATTATCCTGAAATACAGATTTACCGTCATTCAAGGTCACTTTCCTTATAACTGTCAGGCTAGGTTGGTCTGCCAAGGGGGGCGTAGCGTCAGCTTTGCGTAACACACCATCTACATTAGCAATCCAAATGTCTCTGTTTAAGTCATGGAATATGCCATTTGCTCCCATGTTTGAAAGCCTGTCAGTAGTATTTATTTCAAATCCTCCTCCTGGCTTAGGGATAAGTTGGGCGATATTTGAAGTAGAGTAAGCCCACACATTCCCTGAAAGGTCTTCACTAAGGCCGCTGATCTGATTACTAGCCCAAATAGGATTGGAAGCAGCGATTTGTTCCTGGCTAAGTAGTGGTAGAAGTTCTCTTGAAGAAGGGTTAAAGGAATGAATCCCAAACAGATTAGGAGAAATAACCAGGATCTGACGGGTCTTATCTAAAAAGGTCAGAGAAATATTATTAGCATCTAAGGAGCCGCTAATACTTACCTGCTGTGGTGTAAATTCTATGTCAGTATTCTCTTCTCCAATAATAGAATATCGAGTCCTGTATAAACCATTCTGTGTAGAGGACATCAATAAAGAACCATCACCAAACTCAATAATATCTTTTACATCTGCGGGAAGTCCTTCAATTCTACCCTGTAATCTCCAGTCGTTTCCGTTTTGGGTATACCACTGTACTCCCTTGGAAGTAGCTGCTAATAACACCTCTTGATTATTATTTAGTACATGAACACCCATGGTAGAGTCATTACCTACTACATAGGCTCTCCTGTTTCTAATCTGGAATAGTCCTTCTTCAGTTCCTATTAACAGCCCATTAGGAGAATCCTCATAGCTATTATAGTGTACCTCTTCCAGTCCTCTTACGGGAAGGAAAGTAGGACTTAATGACAGACGGGAAGTGAAGCGGTGCTGAAAGACTCCCGTTCTGGAAATGGCATATAAGGTGCCTTCACTTCTGACAAGCTGGGAAAGAGGAAGGCTCAATCCATCATTAGCATCATACTGAGTGAAAGGGGAAGGTATTTCTGTAAGGAGTAAACCATTGTCTAGCGCTATCCACACATTTCGTGTAGTACTTTTATTAGAAGAGTAAATGAACCTAGCTCGTCCTCCGTACAAGTCTCTGTTTTTCTCCAGATAAGTATTTAGAACACCTCCAGGAGAAAGAATATAAATACCATTCTCGTAGGTAGATAATGCGATGTCTCCATTAGGAAGAGAAGTTCCGTGATAGATATAACCCTGCTCTCTTCTAATGACCCTATCTATATCCACTGGGAATGGAATGAATCTGGCCCCATCATAGTAAAATAGCCCCTGATTTCTGGAACAAATCAGAAGTTGGGTACTGCCAGGGTCACCTCCCGGGAAGGGAAGTATAACATTCACTACTGTATTTCTTAGTTTCTCCCCTCCTCTGACCATTTTAAGAGTTTGACCTTCTACTTCCATCAACCCCTTACCGATTACATAAATCAGCAATTTGCCATTTACATAGAAGGCGTGATGGAACATATCCTCACCTGCTTCATCCAGTGCCCAAACTTGTAAGAAAGAATTGGTGGGGTCCCATCTGAAGACCTTTTTGGTGGTTCTAAAATATACCCCTACAGGTGTACATAGCGTTTCCCAAACTTCCCCAAAAGCTTTATGATGGTCAGGAATGTGGGAAGCTAAAGAGGCGTACATGAGTTTACCAGTAGAGTCTGGCTTTAAATACCCAAACTCTCCTTTGCTTCCTACAAATACAGTGTTGTTATCACTTACATCCAGAGAATAAACACTACTATTGTTATTAGTAGTGATAAGTTCCCAGCTTTGGCCGTCAAACTCTAATACCCCCGAGGCATTCCCAAAATAGAGAACACCATGATCATCCTCTGCCACCGAGAAGTTTTCAGCAGCTCCCGGGAAAGAACTTTGATCAAAGTACTCTCCAATGGGTCTTCCTATTTCTTGTTGGCCAAGAAGGATAGAGGGAAAAATTAGGGATGATAAGACCAGGAGGGAAAAAATGGTGAATTTTATTTCCCTTTCTAATAAGCTGGTACATCTTTGTAGGGCAAGGTCATGAAAATATATCTGTGTCAGGTCAGATACTATTAGGCGTATTTGCTTCATAACGAACGCTTCGGAAGGTACCTTAACGTTCCATAACGGAATATACCACTAAATGACAATGAAACTAAAGGACCGTTTCTGAATGATCTAACATTGTTGCGTTAAACCTGCAATTTCTTGCCTTGTCAGTAAA
>JBCDBC010000094.1:0-9751 GCA_039184535.1 Bacteroidota bacterium
CATCAATGAGACCACAGCTAAAGTATTAGGGCTAGCATCCCCCGTCGGTAAGCAAATATTCTTGCAAGGAGTCCCTTATCCTATGACCATTTTAGGTGTAGTAAAAGACTTTCATGTAAAATCCCTTCATCATCAGATTGATCCTGTTGTCATCGGTTACTGGATGAACCCTATCACTAGAATAGACTACTTTAGTTGCAGATTTAAGGGGGCTAATGAAGCAGAAGTAATTGCCCATGCAGAAGAAGTCCAAGCTAGACTGGATCCAGAGACTCCCCTGGAGTATCACTTTCTGGATCAGCAGATCGCTCGATTTTATGAGGAAGATGAGCGTGTCAGCAAAATCTTCACCTTTACCACGTTTCTGACCATTTTAGTAGCCTGCATGGGGCTATTTGGCTTAATAGCTTATTCTCTGGTGCAGCGGACCAAAGAGGTGGGTATACGCAAAATTATGGGAGCCAGCGGAAGTCAATTATGGTTTCTTTTGAGTAAAGAGGTACTTTGGACCATTCTTATTGCACTGCTCTTAACGGTTCCCTTAAGCTGGTGGGGTATCAGCAACTGGCTTGAACGTTTTACCTTTTCGGTGGATATACGCTGGTGGGTATATTTGATAGCAGGAATCCTGACCCTGTTGATTGCCATGCTGAGCGTTGGCTTCCATATATCTCAGGCAGTAAGGAGAAATCCAATAGATTCCATTAGGTATGAATAACAGGTTTCAAAAGGAGGATTTTCTTTTCTTCAGCGCCCAGTGGTTACAATTCCCAATGTAAATTGTCTATTAAATGGCCCAACTGAAAGGCTAAATAGCTTGACAAATAGATTGTGGGCATGCATATGAGAAATCTTATGTATCTTTTGGCTTGATTTTAACCAATTACTAAACCCCTTTTTACATGAAAAGAACATTGTTAACATTCATAGTATGTCTGGCTGTTACCTTTGGTGTGCAGGCACAGGACATTACTGTAGATGAGGTAATCAATAACTATCTGGAAAATACTGGAGGTATTGATAACTGGAAAGCCCTGAAAGGGATCAAGATGATGGCTGAGGTAAACCAGGGAGGAATGGTCATTCCTTTGGAGATAGTATCTATGACGGATGGTAAGCAGTATACAAGTGTGAATTTCCAAGGAAACTCCCTTATGCAAGGTGTATTTGATGGTGAAACCCTTTGGAGCACCAACTTCCAGACCATGGCCGCTGAGAAAGCAGATGCCGAAATGACTGCAAATATGAAACTGGATGCCAATGACTTCCCAGACTCATTTATTGATTATAAAGAAAAGGGATACGCAGTAGAGCTAATGGGTGAAGAGAGCATTGACGGTGCTGACACCTATAAAGTTAAGCTGGTTAAAGAGCCCAAAACTATAGATGGAAAGGAAGTAGAGGATGTTACCTTCTACTATTTTGACAAAGAATACTTTGTAGTTCTGGCCCAGGAATCTGAAGTACCTAGTGGACCTATGGCAGGTAAAATCCAGCGTATTACCTCTGGCGACTACAGAGAAGTAGGAGACCTAATATTCCCATATGCTATCACTCAGGGAATTAAAGATGGACAATCTCAGCCTATTACCATCACGGAAATCGTGTTGAACCCAGAGGTTGATGAGACAGTTTTCGCTTTCCCAACTCCCACAGCTTCTAGTGAAGAATAAGCCAAACTATCTTCTTGCAAATGAAAAGATTACTGCTAATTATACTCTGTTGTGCCAGCTCAGCTATGCTGGCACAGCAGAAAGAAATTGTCCTGGAAGGGGACCAGCTCTTCGGTGATATGCGGGCCAGACACATAGGTCCTGCCCTGATGAGTGGAAGAATCATTGACATTGAAAGTCATCCATCTGATGACAGGATCTTATATATAGGTACTGCCGGAGGAGGGGTTTGGAAATCTACTACTGGAGGAGCCTCCTTTCAGCCTATCTTTGATGATCACATTCAGTCCGTAGGAAAAGTCAAGCTTGACCCACATGATCCTGAAAAAACCATTTGGGTAGGAACAGGTGAAATTTGGACACGTAACAGCGTATCAGTAGGGGATGGTCTGTACAAAACTACTGATGGTGGGATCAACTGGAAGAAAGTAGGATTTGAGAAATCTGAGAGAATATCCAGCATAGAAATAGATCCTACTGACCGCAATAAGATGTACATAGGCGTACTAGGTGCCCTATGGAATGGAAGTGAGGAAAGAGGGGTATTTGCCAGTTCTGATGGAGGAGAAAGTTGGGAGAAAGTCCTATACATAGATGAGAATACGGGTTGTGGAGATCTGATTATAGATCCTCAGGATCCTAATACGCTCTATGCCTCTATGTGGGAATTTAGGAGAACAGCCTGGTCTTTCAATTCAGGAGGTTCTCAAAGTGGACTCTTCAAGAGTACAGATGGTGGAAAGACATGGGATAAAATCCACAATGGATTCCCTGAAGGGAAATTAGGAAGAATTGCCGTTACCGTAGCTCCTTCTGATAATCAGGTATTATACGCTGTATTGGAAACAGAAGACAAGGACAAGAGAGGGCTTTATAAATCTACTGATGCCGGGGCTAATTGGGAATTAACCAATAGCGATTTCGGCCTAGTAGTAAGACCTTTCTATTTTTCAAGAATAGTAGTAGATCCCAGAAAGTCTGATGTAGTAGTGAAAGCAGGTCTGTTTGGTTCTATCAGTAAGGATGGAGGAAATACCTTTAAAGATCTTGGGTATATGCATGCAGACATTCATGATATTGCCTTTGATATCAACAACTCTGACCGCATGTATGTAGCTACTGATGGTGGGCTTTACAGAAGCTGGGATGGAGGAACTACTATGGAAATTGTAGAGAACCTACCGCTTTCTCAGTTCTATCATATCAGTGTGGATAATGAAACCCCCTACAACATATATGGTGGGCTTCAGGACAATGGTTCCTGGTATGGGCCTTCAAGTTCTCCGGGTGGTGTTAATGCCAGAGATTGGGAGAGTGTAGGTGTAGGGGATGGGTTCAGAGTATTGAGGCATCCTACCAAAAAGATCCTGTATTCAGAAATGCAGGGTGCTGAACGTGTATGGCGTTATGATATGGAGAAATTGCAAACTAGAGAGGTGCAGCCACTTCCTAAAAAGGGAGATGAGAAGTACAGATTCAACTGGAATGCGCCTATGGCCATCAGTGATCATCAGCCCGACAGGTTTTACATGGGAAGCCAGTTTTTACATAAGTCTGAAGACATGGGAGAAAGCTGGCAGATCATTTCTCCTGACCTGACCACAAATGATCCTGCTAAGCAGAACCAGTCAGAATCAGGCGGACTTTCTACAGATAATTCAGGAGCTGAGAATCACTGTACCATATTCACCATTGCTGAATCACCCTTGGATGAAAATATCATATGGGTAGGGACAGATGATGGAAATGTACAGGTTACACAGGACGGTGGTAAGAGCTGGACCAATACAGTAGCCAATATAGAAGGTTTACCAGCGAATACCTGGACGTATCACATAGAAGCCAGTGTGCATGGAAAAGGGACTGCTTATGCTGTCTTTGACGGACATACAAGTGGGGACCAGAACACCTATGTATACAAAACCACTGACTTTGGTCAGAGCTGGGCTTCCATAGCTACTGAAGATATTTATGGCTTTGCCAGATGTATTCAAGAAGACTATGAGAATGAAGATCTACTGTTCCTGGGAACTGAGTTTGGGCTGTACATCACCATCAATGCTGGGAAAAACTGGAGCCAGTTCACCAATAATGTTCCTCCTGTAGCCATTCATCATTTGACCCTACATAAGGGAACCAATGACCTAGTAATGGGAACTCACGGTAGAGGGGTGATCATCCTGGATGATATTAGTCCCCTGCGCCAGTTGAATCAGGAAGTGCTAGCCAAAAGCGTTCACTTTTTCGATGTGCCTCCAGGTATCTTCAAGGAGACCAGCCCATTCGGTGGAACCACCATGGAGCGTGAATTTGTGGGAGAAAGCAAGTCTTCAACAGCTAAAATCATCTATTACCTGAAGAGAAAGCACATCTTTGGAAAGATGACTATGGAGATCCAGGATGAGAATGGAAATGTTCTGACTGAGCTTCAGGCCGGTAAAGCTAAAGGCATTAATGTAGTAAGCTGGAACGGAAGAACCAGGCAGCCCAAAATGGCCAAAGCCAAGACATTTGCCAGAGGAGGTTTCACTTCTCCCAGAGTACAAGCTGGGACTTATAAGGTAGTCATGACCAAAGGGAAAGAAACCTATGAGACCACTGTCAGCATAGAAAATGATCCTAACTCCCTCATTACTGATAGTGAAAGAATCGCTAACCATGAGACCACTCAGAAGCTTTTCAATATGTCTGAAGAGTTGGCTTATATGGTGTATGAGTTAGATGAGATCATGGGTAAGGCTGAAGAAGTATCAGCAGCTGGTGGAGCCAAGATTGCCGATCCTTTGATCACTAAATTGACTTCCCTAAAGGAGACCCTGGTAATTACTACCGGAGATAACTATGTAGATTCGGCAGAACCTGAACTTAGGGAGAAAATGGCTGATCTTTTCGCAAAAGTAGCTCAGTCTTATGCTGCTCCTTCTTCTTCTGAAATGGAGAATCTTAGTCTCCTAGAAGAAAGAATGGAAGCTGCTAAAGTTACCTTTGATGAGATCAAGTCTAAGCACTGGTCCAAGGTAGAAAAGTTCCTGAATAAGAAAGAAATGGAATCTCTTTCTCTCCAAAGCTATGATGAGTTTATGGGGAGCTAAGAAGAAAGAAATATTGGTGTTAATTCATGACATGAGTCGTTCCGAATGCTCGGAATGGCTCATGTTCCTTTTTAGGAAGAATGGATTAGTTCTTTAGTAGGTAACCGTGGTGACTAGCCTTATTTTTTCTACTTTGCTAAGACAAATATGACCACAGGTAAAAAACTTGTTAAGAACGCTTTCCATATCATTGATTTTGGCTCTTCTCCTTCCCAATCTTTTGAAGGTATGGGTGTTAGCTGATTTTGCCTACAGGCAGGATATGATTGCAGAAATGCTCTGTATCAACAAAGATAAGCCGCTAAGAAAGTGTAATGGTAAATGTTACCTCTCCCAAAAACTAAATGCTGCAGAGGAGAAGAAAACTGATAAAGTGCCAGGCGTACTCCTCAAGTACGCTGAATATCTATTATTCAGTTCTCCTAAAAAGCAGCCATTAAAATTGTTGAGTTCTATCGCAGATCACAAGCGGAAGAGCGTAGGGGGGCATATCACATCCTTCCCAGGCTATCTTCCCACTATTTTCAGACCTCCTCAAGGCCAATCCACCTTTTCCTTTTACCTATTTCTATCTGTTAATTCTCAAACAAAGGATTAACCAATCTCTCATATGGATGGAACATGAGATACTTTTGTGCTTCCTTTCACTATGGAGATAAGTAAGTGATCAATAAAACGCGTCCCAAATAAGGTCGTTGTACTTCGACAGGCTCAGCAACCAAGGCTCTCGAAACGACAAAGCTATATGGTACAATTTATGCCTTCGAGAGCCTTAGGCACTTTATGAATTCGAGGGATTAATTTTATGATGGGTTGATTTAATCACCTACTTAACGGATATCCTTTTCTAATACCCTAAGCTTTAATGAATATGTTTCGACAAAAAAATTGGCTAATTCTTTTGATGGCAGTTGCGTGGGCATGTCAGCCAGTCCAAAAGAAACAGCCTCATGAATCTGCCTCATATGTTGAGCCCTTAAGTGAGGAGGATTCTCTTAAACTTATACAACAGATGACAGGGGAGAACCCTGAAAGTCATGCTACTGTCATGCAAATGATTTTTGGTGCACCTACTCAGGACATCCAGTCCATTGGCATTCTAGTGTATGATGGAGTAAACGAACTTGACGTGATGGGTCCAAGATATGTGCTTGGACAGGCCATGATGGCAAGAACCCAATTGATATCTACGGAGCCTGGTTCCATAAAAACTGTCATGGGCGTGGAAATAGTTCCGGATAACATCATTGATTCTGTGGATCAGCTAGACATTCTCATTATTCCCGGAGGGTTTAAGGGTACCATAGAGGCAGCTTATGAAGAAAAACTACATGAGTGGATTCGGAAAATAGATGAGACTAGCACCTTCACGGCCTCTGTATGCACAGGTGGATGGATTTTGGGTGCAACAGGTTTACTAGAAGGGAAGCGAGCCTCGACAAATTGGTATAGGGAAGAGGAGTTTCTGGATAAATATGGCGCTATACCCGCTAATGAGCGATTTACTAGAGACGGAAAATATTGGACTTCGGCAGGCGTAACTGCGGGCATGGACATGTCCCTGGCCATGATGAAGGAGATTTATGGAGATAGATATGTCCAGGCAGTCATGCTGGATATGGAATATGATCCCGCTCCCCCTGTAGTAGGCGGAAGCCCTGAAAAGACAGACTGGGCAGTAAACTGGATGATGAAGGCCATGTATGATGGAGGTGTACAGCCCTTGATAGATAGTCTGGAGGCAAAGTAAGAGTAGGGCTAAAATATCTCTTAGGTAGTGCCTGATAACCATCAGGCGCTACTTTCTTCAAATGTACTGGACATATTTAGCATACTAGGACCCTTTTAAGTACAAGTTTATTCAGCTTTCTATCCTTTTGTTACTAATATGTAGAACAAATCAAAAACTTTTGTATATTTGTTATACAAATTAGTAACAAATATGTCGGATATTCGATTAGGAGAATTTGAAGAGACCACTTTGCTATTGGTGGGCATACTGGGATCGGAAGCCTATGCATTTAATTTGGCCAAAGAATTTCAGGAAGAGCTCGGCAGAACAGTCTCTATAGGGGCTATCCATTCTACTTTAAACAGACTGGAAAAAAAAGGAATGGTAAAGTCTGAGGTTGGGGGCCCCACGGCCAAAAGAGGAGGTAGAAGAAGACGCATCTTTTCTATCACGGCAGAAGGGCAACGAGTCTTAGTCGCTTCACGTGATACCAAGCTATCCCTATGGAATCAGTATCCACCACTAGCCATAGATAATTTCAAACTCGGCTTTTAAATTCCTTTCGCACATGAAACGAGAGCAAGTTCACCCTCCAAAGTATGCCAGAAAGTTTCTTCTTTGGTTTCTCAAGGATGAGATCGCTGAAGAGGTGGAGGGAGACTTGTATGAAATGTTTTGTTATAATCAAGAGCATGGATCTCAGCGAAGAGCAACCTTAAATTATTGGTTTCAGGTTTTGAATTACATGAGACCCTTTGCTGTGAGAGGCTTTCAAACTTTCATACCTACCTATTTTAACGTTCAGGTTTCTTACATCAAGATCGCCTTCAGGATATTCTCCAAAAACAAACTTAGCTATCTCATAAATACCACAGGCCTGGGATTGGCATTGGCTTGCTGTATTACGGCCTACCTATTTGTTGCCTATGAGTGGGAGTTTGATTCCCATCATCAATCTCCTCAAACTGCTAATATCTACAAGATTCACAGCCATGTATCTACGGCTGCGGATAGAGAAATTGTGCGAATTCAAGCACCTATTCCCTTGGCTACTGAGCTCTCCAAAGAAAATACATCCATAATAACTTATTGTAGGTACCTCATAGAAGATGGCCTGATCCTGAGTGAAAATCAGCAACCTTTTCGTGAGGAAATTGCCTTTGCAGATCCTGCCTTCTTTGAGATGTTCAATTTCCCTCTTCTTGCAGGGAATGAGCAGAATTTTAAAGTGGGCAAACAGATTTTCCTTTCAAGAGCTTTTGCTGAGACCTTATTCGGATGGGAAAATCCCATTGGGAAGACACTGAGCTTACATGTAAACAACAAAAAAACTGTTGAACTAATGGTAGGAGGAGTTTTGGAGCGGGTACCCGATAATAATTCTTTCATTTTCAACGTGCTGCTTCCCTTTGAAACTTTTCTGAACATCTATGATATAGACCTTGATAGTTGGTCAGAGGGTTGGGAACCTTCTACCTTTATACAGCTAGCACCTGGCACCCTAGTAAAGAACGTATCTGTGGATGCAAACTCATTTGTAAGTAATAGAAATGATGTGGTAATCAATGAGCAGCTTAGGAAGTATACGCTAGAACCTTTTTTGTCCTCCTTTCATTATGATGAAATCGAATCCTCTTATGTGCATTTGCGGGTTGGTTTCTTGCCGCTGATTGTCACAGGTTTTATGGCATTGATGATCCTACTCATCGCTTGTTTCAATCTCACCAATACCATGATAGCCATAACTAACAAGCGGCTAAAAGAAATAGGACTGAGAAAGTCCATTGGCGCAAACAGTTTCCAGATTTTTAGCCAATTTTTAACTGAATCATTCCTGGTATTGTTCTTTTCTCTTATCCTTGGAGGCTTCCTGTCCATTTGGGTAGTAGGAGAATTTAGATCCATAGCCAATTTTAAATTTGGTCTAGAGGATGTGAATAACACGAACCTTCTACTGGCCATTTTAGTCTTGACAGTTTTTGCTTCTGTATTGGGAGGATTTTTCCCTGCACTGCAAAACAGCAAGCTAAGCCCTGTCCACTTGATCAAAGGATCGAACAAACTGAGAGGGACCAACTGGTTTACACGCATACTGATTTCTACAGAATTTGCCTTGACCGTCATTTTTTTGATAGCTGGTCAAGTCTTTTACCAAAACATAGATTTTCAGGAGTCTATAGATTTTGGATTTGCCAAGGAGGAGGTATTTGTTGTTCCTATCGAGGGAGAAGGTGAATACCTCCCATTGAAAGCCGCTACTGAAAATGCTTTTATGATGGAGGAAATAGGAGCATCAGTTTCACATATAGGCCTGGAGCAGTCATATGAATACATAGAAGTAGGTAATCAAAAGTATGAGGTGAATGCAATTATCATAGGAGAAAACTATTTGGAATCCATGGGATTTGAGCTAAGCCCTATTGATCCATCTACTTTTACCAATCCAATTGATAATGGTATTTGGGTGAATGAGGCTTTCCTGAAAAAAACGAAGTTAAGAGCACCCTTTAAAGAAAAGGTATTCCTTCAGTCCAGGCAGTATCAGATTATTGGCCTGGTTAATGATCATATTGATGGGTTACAAGATGGGAAAGAGGCCCGACCTTTTGTATTCTATGAGGAAGATCCTGCCAACTATGCCTATATGGTGTTCCAGGCAAAAGCTGGGAAACTTGAAGAGGGCAGGGCTTATGTAGAAGAGAGCTGGAACGAACTATTTCCTAACAGGCCATTTGAAAGCTTTTTACAGGAAGATTTGGTCCTGGAATCTTATCAGCAGGCGAATGCAGGTCTGGGTAAAATCTTCCTCTTTTTAACCCTTATTGGGGCTGCTCTATCCCTGGCCGGAATTTTTTCTCTGGCAAGATTGAACATTGCCAAACAAAAAAAAGAGATCGGGATCAGAAAAATTCTGGGGGCAAGCTTTTTTCAAATTCATATGATGATCAACAGGGAATTTCTGGCCATTCTATCAGTAGCTGTACTTCTAGGAGGAATCCTGGGGAAATGGATGATAGTTTCCTTGCTTGAAGCTACCTATTCCTATCATACAGAGGTAGAAATATGGCCAGTTTTCCTTGCGGCCAGCCTGATTTTTGGCGCGGGGCTGTTTACTACCAGCCTCACAATTTTAGGGGCAACTTTAGCAAACCCTGTTCACGCTGTGAGACAGGCTTAGTCTAAAAATGATGAAACATATAATCGCAAAATCTATGATGTAATTAAGCCACTTACATACTGCTGGATTCCAAACC
>JBCDBC010000095.1:0-9662 GCA_039184535.1 Bacteroidota bacterium
GGAAGTTTATCATTTCCTATAATGTACCATATAACAGCGTGAGTATCCCATAATACTTTCATTACATATAAGGTTCAAATCCTTCGATAGGATCATCAAAGTTATCCTTCATAATGATCATACCTTTGGCCAGGCCCGGAGTCATTCTTTTTTTACCAGATTTTTCATCTTTTACATGTTGGTCCAGTAGGGACTCTACATACTGAGCTACCTTTTCCTGCATTTCTTCAGGAAGCTTCTGGATTTGATTATACAGCTGGATAGCGGTCATTTCTCCTTATTTTTATCAAAATACGAAAATCTATAGACTTCTGTTTGGGAATGTGATTCCTTGAATGTGGGAAAAAGAGGTAGATAAATTCTTGTCAAGGTAGCGGGAAAGGTGTTTATGGAAAAAAAGGTAAGTATTTTTTGCTTGACTGTATAGGCGTAAAATGTGTTCCCCAGACTGTCCCCTTTATAAAAAGAAAAATCCCTAACTTTTTGAAAGTTAGGGATTTGTGTAAAATTTTTGCATCCCGTAGGGGAATCGAACCCCTGTTGCCAGAATGAAAATCTGGAGTCCTAACCGCTAGACGAACGGGACACTTTTAGAAAATGTGAGTGCAAATGTAATAGGTAAATCATCACCAGTCAAGCGCACCATCCATTTTCTTTTCTGTAGATATTGTAAACGGAATTTCTGGGAGGATGTTCGGGTTAATTAGGGCTTTTTTTTAGCCATCAGATGAAGGAAATATTACTTTCCTGCTATGTGCCTGTTAGGGGATTGTTTTTCAAATACCCCCTACGTATTTTGCGCCTCTTCAATAATCAAATACGCAAGATTACAACCTAATTTTTAGAATTATGGCAATGAAAGTAGGAATCAATGGCTTTGGACGCATAGGTAGATTGGTGTTCCGTGCCCTAATAAATGATCCTAATGTAGAGGTAGTAAAGATCAATGACCTCACAGATAATAAGATGTTAGCTCAGCTGTTAAAGTTTGACTCAGTTCATGGAAAATTTGCCGGAACAGTAGAAGCTACAGATACACACCTTATCGTAAACGGAAAAGAAATTCTGGCTTCTGCAGAACGTAATCCAGAAAGCCTGGCATGGGGAGAATTAGGCGTAGACACGGTAGTAGAGTCTACAGGTATCTTCCGTGATAAAACCGGAGCTAGTAAGCACCTGACAGCTGGTGCTAAAAGAGTAGTAATATCTGCTCCTGCTAAAGGCGCTATTGATGCTACCGTAGTATTAGGCGTAAATGATGATGTGCTTACTTCTGACATGCAGATCATATCTAACGCTTCTTGTACCACTAACTGTCTGGCACCTATGGCCAAGGTATTGGACGAGGCTTTCGGAATAGAGTCTGGATACATGACTACCATCCACGCTTATACTTCTGACCAGCGTATTCAGGATGCTCCTCATAGTGATCCTCGTAGAGCAAGAGCCGCGGCTGTAAACATTGTGCCTACCACTACTGGTGCTGCCGTAGCTGTAGGGCTGGTACTTCCTCAGTTGCAAGGGAAACTAAATGGTATAGCTGCTCGTGTGCCTATCCCAGACGGTTCTCTAACTGACCTGACTGTAATCCTGAATAAAGAGGTAACGGTAGAAGAAATTAATGCTGCTATGAAAGCTGCTTCTGAGGGTTCTCTGAAAGGAATCATGGAGTATTCTACTGATCCTTTGGTATCTTCTGATATTGTCGGAAACCCACACTCTTGTATCTTCGATAGTGGCATGACTTCTACTAACGGAAAAGTAGCCAAGATCATCGGTTGGTATGATAACGAGTGGGGATACTCTAATAGAGTAGCTGATCTAATTAAGAAGCTTCCCTAGTTAAGAAAACTTCAGGTAATCACTACCTAAAGTATATATGCAACCATCAATTAAAGGCGGTCCGAAAGGGCAGCCTTTTTTGTTTTGTATCTTTACCCCATGCGCGCATTAATTCAAAGAGTCAGCCATGCCTCTGTAGTAGTAGAGGGAGAAACCATAGGAGATATCCAACAAGGTTTACTGGTCCTACTTGGCATTACCCATGAAGACAAAGAAATCGACCAGGAATGGCTGATCAGAAAGATTCTTAACCTGAGGATTTTTAATGACGAGGCAGGAAAGATGAATTTGTCTGTCCTGGACGTAGAGGGCGAAATTCTGGTGATTTCTCAGTTTACCCTTTTCGCGAATAGTAAAAAGGGAAATCGGCCCTCTTATATTCGCTCTGCTCCTCCTGCTGTTTCCATTCCTTTGTATGAGAATTTCCTAAAGAGCCTGAAAACTCAGTTCTCCGGTAAAGTAGCTAGCGGAGAATTTGGAGCAGACATGAAAGTAAGCCTCCTTAATGACGGACCGGTAACCATTATGCTGGACTCTCAACAGCAGGAAATCTAGTCCTGTGCTGAACTCCTTTAAACAGAGCTGGCAAAAATATCCCTGGAGATGGTATTTGGGGATTACCCTACTTATTCGACTAGTATATGCCTTCGCTATCTTTCCATGGATGTGGGAAGGAGATGCTGGATCTTATGTAGAGGTAGCCGGAGAATGGATAGGAGGAAGTGTAGGCGATTTTTACTGGCCGCCCGGTTTACCGGCCCTATTAAGCTTAGGCTTTTCTGTTTTAGGCGTACATAAGCTGAGTAGTATGGCTCTTATGCTAGTGGGCTGGTGCTTTTGGGGAGGACTGATATTTCTCCTGCTGAAGAATAAGCTAGTAAGCGGGATAGGATGGGGAGCCTTATGGATTTTTGGACTATGGCCCGCCTGGATTCACCATTCTGTAGTACCTCTGACGCATTTATGGGTAGCAACCTGCTTATTAGGGGTGGTTTACTTGTTCTTACAAAAGAAAGATATACTAGTGGGGGTATGTTTGTTAGGAGCTATTCTGATTCGACCATCTTCAGCTCTCCTGCTTCCGGTTATTCTGATCTTTGTACTGATAAGAAAGGAGGATAAGCTCAGGAGTTTAAGGGTAGCCTTGGTTCCGGTTCTGAGTATAGTCGCATGGCAATTCTTCCTACACCAGCAAACACAAGAGACCTTCTTCATTAACAAAGCCAATACCTTTAATCTCTATCTGGGTAATCATCCTGAAACACCCCTATATAAGACTTGGTGGCTAGGCTCACATGATGAAGACTGGGATAAGTATCCAGTTTTTCAAGCTGAGGTAGATAGCATTAACAGTTTACCATTAGCAGCTCAGCAGCAAGCATATAGGAAGCTAAGTCTTATGTATATCTCAGAACAACCCGGCCAATTTGCCATAAGAACCTTAAACCGGATCAGAACCTATTGGACCTTTGATACCTTTACGGGAGCATGGTGGTATGGAAAGAATAAGCTGGTTGGAATAACTCTCTTGGGGCTGGATGCTGGTTGTTATTTGTTGCTGTTAACGGGTGTATTTTTGTTCTGGAAACCAGTTTCTACTTGGGGAAATCTTCAGTGGATGAGTTTCCTTATCATCCTCTTCTACAGCATCCCATATTATCTGGTATTCTCACATCCCACCTATCATTTGGCCATCATGCCTTTATTCTTTTTTCTGGGAGAATGGAATAAGAAACCTTCCATGAACCTAACAAAATGGGCGGTTCTCTTTTTACTTATAGGAATGCAGTTAGAATGGATTTATCATATGTCCTCAAGCTTATAATATGACTATCAAGGAAGCACAACAAACCGTGGATCAATGGGTCACTACCATAGGGGTCCGCTATTTTTCAGAACTCACCAATATGGCTATTCTCACGGAAGAGGTGGGGGAAGTAGCCCGTATCATGGCCCGTAAATATGGAGATCAGTCCTTCAAAAAGTCTGATGAAGAGGTAGACCTGGGAGATGAGATGGCTGATGTCTTATTTGTATTGATTTGTCTCGCTAACCAGACAGGCATAGACCTGGAAGAAGCCCTCCGCAAAAACCTGGACAAAAAGACAAAACGCGATAAAGACCGCCATAAGAATAACGAGAAGCTGTCCTCGTAAAAAAACTTAGCGGCTTCGCGACTTGGCGAGACAATCATCTCACGCAAAGACGCGAAGCCGCAAAGAAATTAGAATTTATCTTCTTACTAGTTCATCATGAAAACTGCATTCCCGAAGAGAAGCTTTCCCTGATGCCAGAATCCTCTGAATAGGGGAGAATCAGTCATGTAAATGATCTGTCCGCTTCCGCTTCTTTCCACGCCTACCGCCAGGCTGTGCTCCAATCTTTTCTTGAGTTTATACCCTGTAAATCCGGCTGTGTGTGCGCCAGGCTTGAAAGCCCCTACATTCCATCCGCCTGACCTGAAGTAAGGATATACAGTGCTATTTCGCTTTACCAGATGTATATGATCTCCCAGTCCAAAAGCTAATGGATGGGTCTCATCCAGATCTACTCTGTAAATACTTCCTGCTACATAGTTAGAGAGATTACTTCTTTCTTGTTCATTATAGGTCTTGAGGTATACTTCTGGATCTACCTCTTCTTCTCCTTCACCTCCACCTCCTTCTTCAGCAGTGGCTTCTATGGATCTGGCTAACGCCGTGCCTGCGCCTTCCTCCCCTCCACTACCAAAGCTGCCAATAGCTCTTTCCAGTACTACTAGCGTGCCTCCTGCTTGAGAATAAGCTGTAAGAGTAGAAACATGCTCTCTGTAGTTCCCGCTTGGGAGTACGATGACATCAAATTGATTAAGGTCCAATGCGCCATAGCTTAAATACTTTAACTGAAGTAGCGTTACGGGATACTTCAATTCCTGCTCAAAGTGATGCCACAATTCGCCAAGCGCTAGTGGGCTGGTTCCATCTCCGCCTACTATGGCTACCTTGGGGGCTTTTAAAGGCCTTACAGAACTAGATCCAAAGTCTCTACCTTCATCTGCATAGCCAGTATTCACGGACGTCAGTTTCCGTCCATGTTCATTAGCTAAGGCCGAGAGGTCAGCTTGAAAAGTGGAAGAGGGATTATCCGTTCTCAGGAAAACGAGGCTTCCTCTGCTAAAACGATCATTTCCTATTCTGAAATCATTGGTGCTCTGTCTGGCACGCATCCCTTTTTGGAAGGCGGCTGCGAGGAACTTCACATCAGCAAGATCTCCCCACTCCATGACCATGGCATATGGATTACCGGTAGCGCTAGCAGAAGAAATCTCTTCCAGAGAAAATTCTCTAGAAGTAACCACAGGCCTGCTGTCAGTAGCGTAGGCTTCTAATCCGTAGACATAAGGTAGGGCCCAGGCTGTCATGTCATAAGTAACAGAATCCTCCAGGTAGGTGGTAGGCTCAAATAAAGCTTGAACCATCTTTCCCATATTTTGCTCTACGCTCACCATCATATCACCCTCAGCTATGTTGATACTTCTCTCGGTTCTCGTCTGAAAGTCAAATCCGGAAGTACGGGTATTTCCTGAAGCGGCTGTGTAGGAAATGTTTTGCTTATCCAATAGGTCAGCAAGTGCTGCCAGCTTATCTGAATTGTTAGAAGCTGAGATCACAAAGGTATGATAGGGGCTATTCAGGCTTTTCTGTGTAGGCGAAAAGAAGCTGTTGAATTCTCTCATGAGTCTTTCTCTATTCTCATAAGAAGTTTCTACCGTAGAAAGGCCGGCAGTTACGTGATGCGCTATTCTCTCTTTGAGGGTTAAGGTATCCCCTATGTCAGTGGTAACGGAAACGCCTGCAGAGGCTGACCCTCCTTGCTCATAGGTAAATCCTATGGCACCATTAAAGGTAGGCCAAGTATCTCCATAACTCGGGTACAGTAGGTCGAATACTTCCTTGGAAAAATAAAGCCAGCCTTCTTCATCAAAGTATTTCGCATGATTTCTACCTATGAGTTCCTGAAATTCTCTTTGCCAGGGAGTGATGATGGCGTGATATGGCTTGGCTGCCGGCGCAAAAAAGTAGGGAGAGTTTTTTCCCATCTCGTGAAAATCGGCATGTACTTGTGGCATCCACTGCTGATACATAGGCATTCTTAGCTGAGATTCCAGCTGTGTTTGCCATGCCCAGTCTCTGTTCAGATCAAATAAGTAGTGATTTAATCTTCCACCAGGCCATGGTTCTATGTGCTCCATGGCTGCAGGGTTGGGATTGACCATAGCATGCTGATATCCATTGTACCAGTTGGTATAGCGGTCTCTGCCATCAGGGTTAAGGCAGGGATCCATGATAATGATCATGTCCTTCAGCCATGAGGAAGCACCATCAGCCTTTTGGGAAGCTAGCAGGTATAAGGTTTCCATGGCAGCTTCCGAGCACACAGCTTCATTCCCGTGTACACTGTAGCTCAGCCATATAATAGGTACCTGATCCATAGCAGGTTCTCCTGCCTCCAGCTTGGCATGCTGAAGATTGCTCTTTCTGATGGCGTCCAACTGGCGCATATTCTCAGGCGCAGTAATGACGGCAAGCTTTAGGGGTCTCCGCTCATGGGTTTGGCCATATTCCATGGCGGTGACAGCTTCAGAGCTGGCGGCTACCGCATCTATATAAGCTAAAATTTTGTGGTGGTAGGTGAACTTTTCTCCTAACTCGTAGCCTAAAAATTCGGCTGGACTGGGAACACTCTGACTAAAAACAGGGATGCTGTATAGAAATAAACAGAGTCCCAACAACTGGCAGAATAGATTTCTTCTCATATTTCTTTGGGCTGTAGATAACAGGATTTGGTTGATATAAGTCGAAGATAAGGAAAAGGAAAGTGAGAAAACGAGCCTTCTAATAGATAAATTCCAACTTTAAGGGGATTAATTGTTATTATTTTGATATTTATTTCACTTTATAGTGAATAAATAAGAAACTTTGTTTATATTGCCAACGTTAAAGGGATAAAAGCCGGTTTATGACCCAGCAAGAAGAGCTTAGAAAGTTTTTGAAAAGCTTTCAGGAAAAGGTGGAAAGGAGGGGAATAGTGTACTACCAGCGGAAGAAGAACCTTCAGGCCTTGCTCGATCTGGAGATAGACCCTGCTTTCAGGGAAAGGGTGTTGTTGAAAGAGTTGAGATGGGAAGATTATTATAAAGGCCCTAAACCTGATGCACTCATAAAGGGAAACGAGTATTGGGAGTTTGGAAAGGAAGTGAAATCCATGGAAGTCTATATCAAGATTTCCTTGGGAAGGAAGAATGGACCTGCCTTATGCATGTCCTTTCACAGAGCAGAGAGAAAGATTATGTATCCATTTAAGTAGACTAGGAATTAACAAAAAGAAAGGAGTTATCATGAAAAGTCCGTTCACAGGAGGAGAAGCCTTGTTGCGAAAGGAATGGGCGCAGCAGACCTTCAGAGGGGATACATTTGATATTTACAGACACTATTATGTGTGTGCGGATACTCAGGAAGAGTTCAGTACCAGAGAGCTGGATGAACTGAATGTAGCACAGGTACATAATCAATACAGGGCTTTACATCATATTCCTTTTCCGGAAGAGATTACGGAAATAAGAGAAATGTATGGCCTATCTGCTGCCAGGATGTCTGAGATATTAGACTTTGGGATTAACTCTTATCGTAAATATGAATTAGGAGAAATTCCCAGTCTGGCCAATGCTAAGTTGATCAGGCTAGCCAGAAAGCCAGATACTTTTAAAGGCTTTGTAGAGGAGAAGAAAGAACTATTCTCTGATAAGTCCTACCAAAAGCTGGAAGGGCGGCTGAAACAGCTTCTGCAGGAAGAGGGATTACCTGACATCGTAGGCTATATCTGGAACCATCATATGGAAGCCAATAGATTCACCGGCTACGTGAAGCCTAACTTCGAGAAGGTAGCCAACTTCATCATGTTTTTTGCCAGGAGATGTGAGCCTTTGAAAACGCGAATGAATAAGCTGCTCTTTTACTGTGATTTCTATCACTATAAGAAGACCGGCTTGGCCATATCAGGCTGTAATTACAGGGCCATTCAAATGGGGCCGGTACCTTCACACTTTCATGAGCTGTTTGGGATACTGGAATCTGAGGGCTATGTGAAGATAGAAGAGAAACTCTTTGATCATGGAGGAGTAGGGGAGCAGTTTTTTGCGGGGAAAGACATTGATGAGGAACTGTTTTCTTCAGAAGAACTGGCTAGCATGGAAGAAATTGCCAGCCACTTTGAGGAGATCAGAACACGGCAGATGATTTCTCTTTCTCACGAAGAAGCCGCCTGGAAAGAAAATGAAGACAGCAGACAACTGATAGATTATCAACAATATGCTTTCGATCTGAAAGCGCTTTAAGAACTATTTACTTTTCTCGTTCTTTCGTAAAAGTCCGATAGGTTTTAACCCTCCTACTTATATGAGTAGTGGGGTTTTTTTGTTTATGTTTCACTCTTAGTAAAATCTTTCGTAAATAGTTGCTATACTAACTAATTTGCTTTTTATGATTCACATTCCCTCACACATAGACCGTTTAGCTCCTTATCAGCCAGGAGCCTCTCAGATAAAATTACCAGTAGGAAAAAGCTGGGATGACATCATCATGCTAGCCAGTAATGAAAACCCCTTAGGTGTACCTCTATCCGCTCAGGAAGCTGGAAATGCTGCTATGAAAAAAGTAAACCTTTATCCTGATAGTAGTGGAGCCGCAGTGAAAGAAGCCATAGCAGCTCATGTAGGGGTAGAGGCGAATGAAGTTCATCTTGGGAATGGATCAGACAGTATTTTGTTGAGGCTCATGAGAGCCATGTGTAAGGGAGGAGAAGAGGTGTTGACTTCTGAACACACCTTTGCTGCTACTACTGTTCAGGCAAACATACAGGATGTACCTATGCGCTACGTCCCCATGCTGCTAGGTTATAAGTTTGATCTGGAAACTCTTCTCAGCGAGATAACAGACCAGACCAAAATGATCTATCTCTGTAACCCCAATAACCCGACGGGTAGTTTATTCACAGAGAAAGAGGTTATCTCTTTCCTGGATCAGGTTCCTGAAAGCATATTAGTAGTCATGGATGAGGCTTACTATGAGTTTGCTGTGTCCCTTTCTGAAGAATACCCAACATATCATACGTATAAGCGACCTAATGTCTTGTGCCTAAGAACATTCTCTAAAGCTTATGGATTAGCTGGTTTGAGAATAGGTTATGCTATTGGGGATACTTCCATTATCTCCATTCTGGATAAGGTTTCTTTGCCTTTTGAGCCTAATGTGGTAGCCCAGGCTTCAGCACTAGCCGCTTTGGGAGATGCTGATTTCATGAATAGAACCGTTTCTCTAAACAAGGAAGTCCTTCAGAAATACTATGAAACCCTGGACAGCCTTGGAATAAGCTACGTGCCTACCTATGCAAACTTTGTGATGGTGGAGTTTCCGTCAGCAGCAGAGGTAGATGCCCTCTTTCAACACTTTTTGCATAATGATATTCTCGTGAGAAAGATAGGATCTCTGCCAAACTGTATTCGGATAGGGACTGGTACGCTTGCCGATACTGAAAAGGTAATAGAGGCACTAAAAACATTTTCCACAGCAGCAGAATCTCTTTCAGTTTAAGAATACAGTGAAGATATTGGGTGTTTTTTAATGGAAATACAATTTTTTCAGGGACTTACAGTAATTTTTACATAGTTTGTGTCCTAATTTTTCGAATACGCTATTCTTCCAGTGTATGAGGGAGTTTGAAGCACCTAACGTAACCACTGTGGAACTTACACAATACGGATTCTATATAGAGCGTACTGCCAA